>NZ_JAYSBG010000178.1:0-7067 GCF_041915505.1 Rhodoblastus sp.
AAGCTGATCGACGAATTGAACGACCGACTCGGCTATTCCAAAGCCGCCGCCGAATGAATCAGGCCGGGGCGGAGGTTGAGAAGGCGGAGCAGCGCGCGAAGGCGGACGGCTTTCGCGTCGTCATGGAGAATCCGCCGGACGAGCCGACGCAGATTATCCTGCTCAGCGGATTGGCGAGCTTCAACGAATCGCGCATCGGTCCCGATCCGGTGCGCGATCCGCGCAATCATATCTGCGTGGTGGCGCGCGACGCGGAAGGGCGCGTGCGCGGCGGCCTGCAGGGCGTGATCGTGGGCGCCTGGCTGGCGATGGATCTGGTCTGGGTCGAGGACGGCTTTCGCCGCAATGGGCTTGGTTCGCGCCTGCTCGCCGAGGCTGAGGCCGAGGCGCTGCGGCGCGGCTGCAAATGGGCCATCCTCGCCACATTCGATTATCAGGCGCCGGGCTTCTATTCCCGCCGCGGCTATGTCGAATATGCCCGGATGGAGGATTTCCCCTGGGGCTCGACGCGCTTCCAGCTCAAGAAGACGCTGGCGTGAGCGGGGGCGAATCGAACGAGGCGCATCCTCCGCGCGGCGACCGCGCCAGGCTTCGTCATTTTCTCTCGCGCGCGACCAGCGCGGCGATCCGAGGCCCGATCCGCACGATTCGCGAGCCGGTCCGCAATTTCCTGCTGAAATTTGTCAAAGGCTATCGCGTCGAGATCGAATCCGCCGCGATTCTCCCGGTCATCGCCTATGAAGGCCGCTTGCCGGAGCCTCGAACGCGATGCGTCGTCTATGGCGAGGCGATCGTGCATGTGCGCGGCCATCCGCTGAGCCGGAATTCCAGTACGCCAGAAAGCGTCCATTACGTCGACCACGACGTCACGGCCCCGAGTCTCGTGCTGGAGCATCCAGAGCCGCATTTCTGGTTTTCCCGCTCGGGCTTGCTGATTTCGTCAGAAGGGAAGATCTGGCCGCATTCCTTCTCGGGGCATTTCAAGCCCGACATGGTGCGGACCGTTAAATCCGTCAGCGTTTCGAATGGGCCTAACGGCGAGAAGCGACGGCTCTTCCACCCATCGCTGGTGAAGGCGGCCCCGCGTGTCGAGGAGCCGTCTCTGCTGATCGGCCTGGGGGAATCGCCGAATTTCGGGCATTTCATGCTCGATTCCGCGCCTTTGATCCATCTCGCCGCGCAGATCGGCGCGCCGATGCTGTCCTGGCCGCTGAAGAGCTGGCAGCGCGACCTGTGCGCCCGATTGGGCGTGCGGGAGGGCCAGATCCGCGAATTGCCCGCCCGGACGCACCTGTTGCGCCATCCGGTGGTGAGCAATCGCCTGGCGGGCCTCGGCGCCTATATCGCCCATCCGCGCAGCCGGGACGCCTTTGCAACCATTCTCGCGAACACGCCGATCGAACGGCACGGCGCGCTTCCTCGGCGTTTCTATCTCATGCGCGGGGTTCGCCACGGGCGCGCGCTGCGAAATCGCGCGGAACTGGCCGCCGCGCTTGCGGCCCGCGGCGTCACGGCCGTGCAGCCGGAATTGCTAAGTATTGAAGAACAGATCGCGCTTTTCGCGCGCGCCGAGCTGATCGTCGCCGAATTCGGCGCGGCCCTGGCCAATGTGGTGTTCTGCTCGCCGCGGGCGAAAATCGTGGAGATCATCTGCGAAGGCCAGACGGACCCGTGGTCGTCCCATCTATGCGGCATGCTCGGCCTGGACCATGTCGTCCAGTTCCAGCAGCTTTCCCGGGAAGAGCTGCTGGCCGGCGCGATCCGGCACGACCGCCCGGACCAGTTCGCCTATACGGCGGATGTGGCCGCCATCTGCGCGGCGGTCGTTCAATTGGGCTAAGGCCCTTTGCGAACGGTTTTGGGGCCGCCCAGAGGCCCTTTGGCTTGCGGGCGGCCCGGTGCGTGGAAGACCTCAGCCAACAGCCTTTTCAAGCTGGGCTTCGACATATTCCCAGTTCACCAGATTCTGCAGCACGGTCTTGATGAAGTCGGGACGGCGGTTGCGATAGTCGATGTAATAGGCGTGTTCCCACACGTCGACGGTCAGGATCGGCGTCGCGCCGTGGATCAGCGGGTTTTCGGCATTGGGAGTCTTGGAAACGGCGACCTTGCCGTCCTTGACCGCCAGCCAGGCCCAGCCCGAGCCGAACTGCGTCACGCCGGCGTTGGCCAGTTCTTCGAGCGCCTTGTCGACCGAGCCGAACGTCTCGACCAGCGCCTTTTCGACCTTGCCGGGAACCTTGCCGCCGCCAGCCGGCTTCAAATATTTCCAGAATTCGGCATGGTTGTAGATCTGGGCGACATTGTTGAACACGGCCGGATTCTTGCCATGCGAGCCGGTGATGACCTGCTCGATGGGCAGGCCTTCCCATTCCGTGCCCTTGATGAGATTGTTGGCGTTGTTGACATAGGCCGCGTGGTGCTTGTCGTGATGAAACTCCAGCGTTTCCGCGGACATATGCGGCGCCAGCGCATCATGGGCATAGGGAAGGGGATCTAGTACGAAGGACATTGAACTCTCCTGAGGAATGTCGCGCGCCGGCCTATGGCGGCGCGGCCGCCCGCGAGGGGCGGCGCCAAGGTAGAAAGAACGTCTCCTTGACGCAAGGATGCAAAAGCGGCGATTGGGCCCAAATGATGGAATCAAATTTAAGCAATTTGCTTTTAAATAGGGATACAGGGGCTATCGTTCCCCGAACTTTGTCTCGCGGAGAAAGGTCTTTTCCAGCGTGAAAGCAGATCGGACGGTTATTCTCTTTGGCGCTGTGCTCGCTCTTGTCGGGCTGGTCGTCGCCTGGAACGGATACGGCTATGTTCAACTCGAACGCGGCTGGACCCTGGTCATTTCGGGCACGATCGGCTTTTGCTCCGGCCTGATCCTGATCGCCCTCGGGCTCGTCCTGAATGCTTTGGAGGCCATTTCCGCCTCGGCGGCGAAATCGGCCCTGTTCCTGGCCAAGGCTCGCAGCGTTGGCGCGCCGGCGGCTGAGGCCGCTGAGCCGTCGCGCCCGACCGTTCTGGCGCAGCCCGAGCCGGTGGCAGAGCCGGAAGAGGCCTACGAGCCGGACGCGTTCGAAAACGTCGAGGAGGAGCGCCCGCCTTTCACCGGTCCGGGCTATGCCGCGCCCTGGGAACAGGCCGCGCATCCGGCAAAAGCCGTCGAGCCGGAACAGGACAAGGGCGCGGCGCCGCGTCCGCCGTTCTGGATGACGCGCACGACCTCCTATGTTTCGACCTTCGGCGCGGCGAAAGTCGCCGACGCGGTCGAGCCCAAGCCAGAGCCAGAGCCGGAGCCAGAGCCGGCGAGGACGCCCGACGCGGAAGACGACTGGCTGGAAAAGGCGATCGCGCAGGAGGCCTTTCACGAGGCCGAGCCCAAACCGGAACCCGAACTCGAGGCCGAGCATAAAGCCGAGCCCCAGCCCGCGCCTATGGCCGATGAATGGCGCGACGAGCGCGAGCATTCGGTTTTCGCGGAGGAGGCGCCGGCGGAAATCCCGCCGGCTCAGGCGATCTCCATCGAAGAAGAGCTGGCCGAATCCCTCCGCCTCGAAGCGGCGCGTCTGGCCGAGGAGGCCGAGCCGGCCCCGTCAGGCGAAAGCGAAACGCGGGAGCCGTCGACCTTGGCGCAGGAGCCTACGGCCCTGCACGAGACCGACCACGTCTACGACGTTCCGGTCGAACACGCGCCCTGGCTCAGGGCGGAGATCCGGCCGGCGCCGGAACCCGAACCGGAGCCCGAGCCCGAACCTGTGGCCGCCGTCGAACCCGAGCCCCAACCGGAGCCGGAGCCCGTCAAGGCCTCGGAGTCCGCGCCGCGTTCCGACATCATCGGCAGCTATGAGGCGCATGGCACGCATTATACCATGTATGCGGATGGTTCGATCGACGCCGAAACCGCGCATGGCGTCTATCGCTTCGCCTCGATGGAGGAATTGAAGCGCTTCATCGAAAGATCGTGAGCGCGCCGGCTCACGCCTCCGGCGCTCGATCATTTCATTGTTTCCATGAAACAATGAAATGATCGAGCGTTTTGATTTGACGCGTATTCGCTTCGCGGACCTACGGTTCTTAACGCGGATCGGGTCGGCTTCGCTCGAAACGCTATGGGCCGACGGCGGCCACCGCGAAAGCCTGGCGCAGGGCCGCTTCTTCCAGTTCCTCGTAGCGGCCCGCCGCGCCGCCATGGCCGGCGCCCATATTGGTCTTGAGCAGGATCGGGCCGCCGCCGGTCATGCGCGCGCGCAAGGCTTGCGCCCATTTCGCCGGCTCCCAATAAGTCACGCGCGGATCGGTCAGCCCGGCTTCGATCAGCATGGGCGGATAGGTCTGGGCCCGCACATTGTCATAGGGCGAATAGGACAGCATCAGCCGGAAGGCGTCCGCGCTCTCGATGGGATTGCCCCATTCATGCCATTCCGGCGGCGTCAGCGGCAGGCTGGCGTCGCAGATCGTGTTGACCACATCGACGAAGGGCACTTCGGCGATGATCCCGCCGAACAGCTCCGGCGCGAGATTGGCGACCGCGCCCATCAGCATCCCGCCGGCGCTGCCGCCTTCCGCGACGATCAGTCCGGGCGCCGTCAGGCCCGCAGCGCAGAGATGCTGGGCGCACGCGATGAAATCGGAAAATGTGTTCGGCTTGTGCGCCAATTTGCCCGCCTCATACCAGCGCGAGCCTTTTTCCGTTCCGCCGCGCACATGGGCGATGGCGTAGAGGAAGCCGCGGTCGATCAGGCTGAAGCGCGTTTCGTCGAAGGAATCCGGCAAGGCCGAGCCATAGGCGCCATAGCCGTAGAGCAGGACCGGGCCCGGCCCCGGCTTGCGGTCGCGGCGCCAGACCATCGAGATCGGAACGCGCTCGCCATCCGGCGCGATTGCGAAATCCAGCTTTGACTCATAGGCGGCGGGGTCGTGGCCGCTCGGAACCTTCTGCCGCTTCAGCAAGACGCGCGTCCGCGCGGCGAAATCGTAATCGTAGATTTCCTCCGGCTCGGTCAGCGAGGAATAGGAAAAGCGCAGGATCGGGCGTTCGAAATCGAAATTGTTCTTCAGCCGCAAGTGGTGGCAGGGCGCCTCGAAGCGTAAGTCCTGGTCCTCGCCATCGCGGCTTTTCGCCCGCAGGCGCGGCTGGCAGTCCTCGCGCTCCAGCCAGACCAGCCAATCCGCGAAGACCGTCGCATTGAAGATCATGCGGCCGGGACGATGCGGGACCTCCTCGCGCCATTCCGCCTGTTCGAAGCGATCGAGCGGCGCGCTGACCAGCTTGAAATCAAAGGCGTCGTCGGCGTTGGTGCGCATGTAGAGCAGGTCGAGCCCCGGTTCGATGTCGTAGCGAAGGCCCTCGCGGCGCGGCAGCACGAGGCGGGGTGGCCGTTCCGGATCGGTGAGATCGACCAGCCAGCATTCCGAGCAATCGTGATCGCTGATCTTGATGATGGCGAAGCGCCGCGACCGCGAACCGCGCAGATGAACGAACCAGGCCGGATCGGTCTCCGACAGGATCAAAAGGTCGGTTGCGGGATCGGCGCCGATCCGGTGCAGATAGACTTGCGCGGAGCGAAAATCCCCGTCCATGCGCGTATAGAGAAAGCCGCGTGAATCCTGGGTCCAGACGATCGTCCCGTCGCTTTGTTCGACGCGATCGGCGCCGTCGGCGCCTGTGGTGAGATCGCGACACACGATCCGATGCAATTCATTGCCGCGTTCGTCGCAGCTATAGGCCAGCAGGCGATGATCGGGCGAATGGACCGCGTCGCCGAGGCTGAAGAAATCCTTGCCCTCGGCCAATCGGTCGCCGTCGAGCAGGATCTGTTCGGCGCCGCCTGCGGCCGGCGTGCGGCAGACCAGCTCATGCTGCCCTTCCGCAAGGTAGCGTCGGTAATAAAGCCAATCACCGTCGCGCGCCGGCGGATCGGCGTCGGTTTCGTCAATCCGCCCCTGCATTTCCGCGTCGATCGTCTCGGCGAGCTGTTCGACATCGGCGAGCACGGCGTCGGCATAAGCGTTTTCGGATTCAAGCAACGCGCGAATGTCCTGCGGCAGCGCGGCGGGATCCTGGATCGCCTCGCGCCAGTTCTCGGCGCGGATCCAGGCGTAATCGTCGACGCGCTCGACGCCATGGGCGGCGAGGCGAATCGGGCGGCGCGCCGCGCGTGGCGGAACGAGGGAGCGGGCGCGGGCGAAAGGCGGCATGAGCGGCTGGTCTCTGGCGAGGGCGGGATTCTAGACGGGCGCCACTATTCCCCGCGTGGCGCGTTTCGCCAAGCACGGATCGTTCGCGGCGGGGGTTAAACGTCTCGCGTCGATACAACCTCTTGATTGAAAAGATGGTTTTCACATACCGGGCGATCGGGGAGAAGAATTCGGCCTTTTCCTGTCCTTGCTGCGCTGCATATACCGCGCCTTTATTTGGCGCTTTCTGGAGACTTTCTGTTAAGGCGCGGGCAAGAAAATCAACTATGCGAATAAATGCGGCGCTCATCGTTCTTTGGATATTGCAAACCAAAACTATGTGCCTTATTTAGAAGATTAAGGAGTGAATGACTTGCTCCTGACAGCGTATTCGCCTCGGCATCCGTCGCGGCGGCGTTGGTTTGAGAAATGAATCGAATCGCCCCAAGGAAAGCCTCGAAGCCATGAGCGACGCGGGTTCGCAAAATTACATTGAGCTGGCTGCGGATATCGTTTCCGCCTATGTCAGCAATAATTCCGTCCCGGCTTCTGACCTTCCGGGGCTGATCAACGACGTCCACGCAGCTCTTCTGCGCGTGACGAGCGGCGTCGCGCCCACGGTAACCGAAGCGCCTAAGCCTGCGGTGCCGATCAAGAAGTCCATCACCAACGACTACATCGTCTGTCTGGAGGATGGAAAACAGTTCAAATCGCTGAAGCGGCACTTGCGCACGCAATATAATATGTCGCCGGAAGACTATCGCGAGAAATGGGGTCTCGGTCCCGATTATCCGATGGTCGCGCCCAATTACGCCAAGGCGCGCTCCCATCTCGCCAAGCAGATGGGTCTTGGCCAGCAGCGTCGTCGCGCTCGCAAATAATCGCGTCGCGCC
>NZ_JAYSBG010000179.1:0-7054 GCF_041915505.1 Rhodoblastus sp.
GGCTTGGCGGCGTCCGGCTTCGGGGCGTCGGCCGGCTCGTCCGTGCGGGTGATCTTGGCGGCCTCGCGCAGTTTCAGGATCGCCTCGCTCTGGGCGCGCTGGGCGACGAAGCGCTCGAGCTGATCCTTGACCTGGTCCATCGGCGGGAACGGCTTGTTGCGCTTTTCCAGCACCTTGATGACATGCCAGCCGAACTGGGTCTTGACCGGATCGGACACCTGGCCGGGCTCCAGCTTGAAGGCGGCGTCGGCGAATTCCGGCACCATGCGGTCCTTGGTGAACCAGCCGAGATCGCCGCCCTTGGAGCCGGGATCCTTCGACAATTCATCCGCCAGCTTGCCGAAATCCTCGCCGGCCTTCAGGCGCTTTTCCACCGTCTTGGCCTCTTCCTCGGTCGGGACCAGGATGTGTAGGGCGTGAATCTCGACTTCCGGCTTCTGGGCCTTGGCGGCCTCGTCATAGGTCGCCTTCATCGCCGCTTCGGTCGTGCCGGCCTTGGCGACCTGGCCGAGATAGGCCTCCATCAGCAGCTTTTCGCGATAATAGGCCAGCTTCTTCTTGAAATCCTCGGTCTGGTCCATTTTTTCGCTGGCGGCCTTCTGGGTGACCAGCTTGAGATCGACCAGATAATCCAGCAAAGCCTTGCGGCGGGCGGCGTCATTCATCTGCTGCGGCAGGGTCGAGCCCACATCGTCCATAGCCTGATTGAGATCCTGGCCGGTGATGGTCTCGCCATTGACCGTCGCCAGAACCTTGGCGGGGTCTTCTTTCGCGGGCGCGGCGGCGGGCGCGGGCGCCGGAGCCTGGGCGAAAGCGGGCGCCAGTGCGGCGGCCGAAAGCGAAAGGGCCAGGGCCGCGCAGCGCAGGCCCGGGAGGGAAGTACGAAAACGCGCCATATGATCTCTAGCTCCTGAGGAGGCGGCGGACGCCGCGGGCGGGCGCGCCTTTCTGCCCGAAAACGTCGCCAGCCACAAGCTTCCCAACATTGCCACGGCCTTAACTCTGGTTTAGACGGGAAACGAAGCTGAAATCATTGGCGGGGCGCGTCGCAACGCGCTGAGGATCGCGAAATGTCCGAGCAGAAAAACATCAACTGGACCAATGCGCGCACGCTGGTCGCTTTGGCGATTCTGGTGGGCACTGAGCTGGTCGGCGCCTCCTGGGCGGCCGGCTGGGCGCTCGGCGGCCTGTTCCAGCTCGGCCCGGCCTATGCCCGCGGCTTCGAGATCCTGTTCATCGTGATCGGCTTCATCGGCCTTTATTATTTCATGCGCACGGCGATCGCGCATGAGCCGATCCGGCGCTGAGCTGCTCGGCGCGCGAGGCAGGCCCCTCCCCGCGCCGGACGTTCTAAGTGATTTCTTTTCCGCGCGCGGCGACGCCATCCGTTGACAGGACCGGCGCTTTCGTCGTCAAACGGCGTTTCGCCGCGCCGGAGCCGCCAGCCGTCGCGTCAGGGAGCCATCGCGTCAGGGAGCCGCCGCAATGCATGGATCCGATACGCATGCGCATCAGCACGCCAGACCGGAGCACGCCAGGCCGGCGCCGCGCGAGGCCGGATTCTCGCTGCTGCGGCTCTCGGTCGCGCAAAGGCTCGGCTATGTCGCGATCGCCCTGGTCCTGATCTGGGGCGGCGTCTATTGGGCCCTGTCATGACCGCAAGCCTGAACGTCCCGCGCGTCGCGCTGCATAATGTCACGCTCGGCTATGACCGCCATCCCGCCGTCCACCATCTCGACGGCGAGATCGCGCCGGGCGCGCTGCTCGCCGTCTGCGGCCCGAACGGCGCCGGCAAATCGACCTTGTTCAAAGCCCTGACAGGGGTCATCAAGCCTATGGGCGGGACGGTCGATCTCGGCGGCGCCCGCACGCGCGACATCGGTTATCTGCCCCAGGCGGCTCAGGTCGACCTGAGCTTTCCCATCGATGTGTTCGACATGGCGGCCATGGGGCTGTGGCGGCGCATCGGCCTGTTCGGCGGCCTGTCGCGCGCCGACGAGGCCAAGGTCCACCGCGCGCTGGAAACGGTCGGTCTCGCCGGTTTCGAGCGCCGTCCGATCGGCGCGCTGTCCGGCGGCCAGACCCAGCGCCTGCTGTTCGCGCGCCTGCTGTTGCAGGACGCCTCGCTGATCCTGCTCGACGAGCCCTTTTCCGCCATTGACGAGCGCACGGTCGACGACCTGCTCGCGCTCATCGCGGGCTGGCATCAGGAAGGCCGCACCGTGGTCGCCGTGCTGCACGATTTCGCCATGGTGCGCGCCCATTTCCCGGAATGCCTGCTGCTGGCGCGGGAGAAGATCGCCTGGGGCCCGACCGGGCAGGCTTTATCGCCCGAAAATCTCGCCCGCGCGCGGCGCATGATCGAGGCCTTTGACGATAGCGCCGCCGCCTGCGGCCGCGCCGCGTAATCCGGATTGCAAGAATGAGCCTGTCCTCCCTCACTGAACGCGTCACGCCGATCGAAGCCGGCGAAGAAATCGTCGGAGCCGCCTTTCTCGGCCGGACGCCGGCTTTCGCCTTGGCCGACGGAAGCGTCCTGCTCGCCGAAATCGGCGAGGAGCGCCGCGTCAAGGCCCATGAGGACGGCGCCGTCCTGCGCGCGACGAGCGATGGCGCGAAGCTCTATACCGGCGGCGACGACGGCGCGGTCGCCGCGACCGACGCCACGGGCAGGACCGAAATCCTGGCGCGGGAAAAAGGTTGGATCGACGCTCTGGCCTGCCGCGCCGATGGCGCGCTCGCCTGGTCGAGCGGCAAGAACGTCCGCGCCCGCGACGCCAAGGGCGAGATCAAGACCTGGACGGCGCCGTCCTCGGTGCGCGGCCTCGCCTTTTTCCCCAAGGGCTATCGCCTGGTGGTCGCCCATTACAATGGCGTCAGCCTGTGGTTTCCCAATACCGCCGCCGGCCCCGAGGCGCTGAACTGGAAAGGCTCGCATCTCGACGCCATTGTTTCGCCCGACGCCCGTTTCGTCGTCACCTCGATGCAGGAAAATTCGCTGCACGGCTGGCGCCTCGCCGATCGCAAGGACATGCGCATGTCGGGCTATCCGGCCAAGACGCGCTCCTTCGCCTGGTCGCCCGACGGCGGCTGGCTGGCGACCTCCGGCGCCGACGGCTGCATCGTCTGGCCGTTTTCGGGCAAGGACGGGCCGATGGGCCAGCCGCCGCGCGAATGCGGCGTGCGGCCGAATGTGGTGGTCACCCAGGTCGCGTTCCATCCCAAGGCGCTGATCGTGGCGGTCGGCTATGACGACGGCTGGATCCTGCTGGTGCGCCTCTCCGACGGCGCCGAAATTCTGGCGCGCAAGACAGAGGAAGGCGAGCGCGACGCCATCACCGCCCTGGCCTTCGACGCCACTGGCGCGAAACTGATTTTCGGAGCGAAGAGCGGCCAGGCGGGCCTGCTCGATTTTCCGTCGTAACCTGCTGCTTCAGCTTCGCTTTTCACGAAAGTTCAAACCGGAACGAAAAAAAGCGGCGCCATTTTGACGGCGGATGCTCTACCATGGCTTGGCAGGGGCCCGGCGCCCCGCTCCGCCGGCGCGGGTCGATGAACCGCAGCGCGGAAAGCGAATCAGCACCAGTCGAGCGTGTCGTGATCGAAAGCGAAACCTTGCCGCCGCAGGCCGAAGCGCCGGTCGAAGCCCAAGTTGAAGCCAAAATCGAAGCCGCCGCGCCGCCGGCGCCGCCCGCAGAACCCAAATCGCCCGCTGCGCCGCCTCAGGAGGTCGAGGTCAAATTCGCCACCGACGCCGCGGGACTGGCGGCTGCGCTGGCTTCGCCCCTGTTGCGGGCCGAGGGCCCGAGCCCGGCGCGCAAGCTGATCTCAATCTATTTCGACACCCCGGATTGGGACCTGAAAAAGCGCAAAATGGCCTTGCGCGTGCGCCGCAGCGGACGCGGCGCGCCGGTCATGACGCTGAAATGGCCGCTGCTGTCGGGCGGCGACGTGTTCGCGCGCGGCGAGATCGAAGTGCGGGCGAGCAAGCTGGAGCCCGATCTCGCCTTGCTCGATCCGGATGTCGCGGAAGGGCTGCGCCAGATCATCGGCGACGCCCCCCTCGAAGCCAAATATGAGACGCGCATCAGCCGCGTCGCGCGCCTGATCACGCGCGGGACGACGAAGATCGAAGTCGCCTTCGACGACGGGATCATCAAGGCGGGCGAGAACGAATTGCCGCTGCGCGAGGTCGAGCTGGAGCTGAAGGCCGGCCAGGCGCAGGAGCTTTACGATTTCGCCGCCACGCTGGCGGAAGCTTTGCCGCTGCGTCTCGACCTTGTCAGCAAGGCGGAGCGCGCCTCGCATTTCTGCCTGGGCAGCGAGCCGAAGCCGGTCAAGGCCAAGCCCGCCGCTCTGCCGGCCGACGCCAATCTGGACGAGGCCACGGCCCGGATCATCGTCGGCGCGATCGATCATTATCTCGCCAATTGGGCTTCGCTGCGCTGCGGCGACGACCCCGAATCGATCCATCAGATGCGCGTCGCCTTGCGCCGGCTGCGCGCGGCGCTCGGCATGCTCAAGCGCGCCATTCCCTGCCCGGAATTCGAGGCTTTTCGCGAGGAGGCCAAGGCGCTCGCCACCGCGCTCGGCCCGGCCCGCGACAGCGACGCCCTGCGCGAATTGATCGAGGACGGCCCGATGGGCCATTTCGGCGACCGCAAGGATTTCGCGCCCTTGCTGGCGGCGCTGGAATCGCGTCGCGCCGCGGCCTATGTCGAGTCGCGCGCTTTGATCGAATCGGCGCGCCCCTCGCTGTTCGTGTTGCGATTGAGCGCCTTTGTCGCGCGGCGCGGCTGGCGCAACGCCCTCACGGGCGCCGAGTTGACCGTCCTCACCGAGCCTGTGACCGTCTTTGCGGCCGAGGCGTTGGAGCGGCTCCACAAGAGAGTGCTGAAGCGCGGCAAGAAACTGATGACCCTGCCCGACGAGCAGCGCCATCAGGTCCGCATCGCGCTCAAGAACCTGCGTTACGCGGGCGAATTTTTCGCCTCCTGTTTCGCCGACCAGCGCGATCCGGCGCCCTTCCTGCGCGCGGCGGCCAATCTGCAAGGCCTGCTCGGCGCCCATAACGACGCCGCCAGCGCCGACCATTTCCTGAGCCTGCCGCACGCCCCGGACGCCGCGCGCGCCGCCGGCATCGTCTCGGGCTGGTATGCGCGCAACGCGATCATCGCCGACGAGGGCCTGGCGCAGGACTGGCGACGTTTCAAGAAGATGCGGGCGTTCTGGCGCTAGCAGTTGAGGACGCCGCGGCGGCGTGTTTAACTGGAGCTTGTCTTTGACCGAGACGGATCGCCATGACCGCCGCGCCACAGCGCCGCCTCATTCTTTTTTCCGGCAGCGGCATTTCCGCCGATTCCGGCCTCGACACCTTTCGCACCTCCGGCGGCGAGAGCCTCTGGGCGCAATATGACCCCGAAGTGGTCTGCAATTTCGACTGCTGGGAAGAGAATTTCGTCCTCGTCCATGATTTCTACTCCAAGCGGCGCGAGGAATTGGGCAAGGTCGCGCCGAACCCGGCCCATTTCGTCGCGGTGGACTGGGAGAAGCGCTACAACGCCGAATTGATCACCCAGAATGTCGACGATCTGTTCGAGCGCGCCGGCGCCCGTTATGTCATGCATGTCCACGGCTTTCTCACCGCCATGCGCTGCGTCGCCTGCGGCGCGCAATGGTATTTCGGCTATAGACGCTTCGACCCCGCCGCCGACCGATGCCCCAAATGCGGACGGGTCGAGACCATCAAACCCAATGTGGTGTTCTTCAACGAACCGGCGCCGCGCTATGCGGAAATGTGGCGCAGCCTGGAAAGCCTGACCGACGAGGACGTTCTGGTGGCGATCGGCACGTCCGGGCTGGTGCTGCCGATCGGCCAGATCGCGCGGCGCTGTCCGGCGACCACGGTGCTGTCCAATCTGCAATCCGCCGAAAGCCCGAGCGACGACGATTTCGACTATGTCCTGCACGGCCATGCCGCCGAGATCGCGCCGAAACTCGACGCTTTGATCAAGGCGCTGATGGAAAGCTGAGCGGCGCCGCGCGCCGACCGCTTTGACACGGCGCCGACCCGCGCCTAAAACCATCGCTCCGCGCGGCCGCCTTGTCGCGGCTGCAGCCAACCGGAGCCGGTTCGATGACCCTGCGCTTTCTGGACCTCGACGCCTTCAAGGCGACGCCGCTGACCCGCGAGCCGTTCGAATTCCTTACTGTGCCCGGCTTCCTCAACGCCGAGGCCTGCGCCGAGATCAACCGCGACTATCCGAAGATCGCGGAAAGCGGCAGCTATCCGGTGGCGCAGCTCGCCTTCGGCCCGGCCTTCCAGACCTTTCTCGACGAATTGGCGAGCGACGAATTCCGCGCCGCCTTCGCGGAGAAATTCGACGCCGATCTCACCGGCCGCCCGCACACCATCACCGTGCGCGGTCGCTGCAGCCCGCGCGACGGCCGCATCCACACCGACACCAAGAGCAAGATCCTCACAATCCTGATCTATATGAATCCGGAATGGGAACATTCCGGCGGCCGGCTGCGGCTGCTGAAATCCAACGCCGGGCTCGACGATCCGATCATGGAGGTCCCGCCGGCCGCCGGCACGCTGCTGGCCTTCAAGCGCAGCGACAATTCCTGGCACGGCCACAAGCCGTTCGAGGGCGAGCGCCGCGTCATCCAGTTCAACTGGGTGACGTCCGAAGGCGACCGCCGCATCGCCATGCTGCGGCATCATCTGTCGGCGGCGGTCAAGCGCCTGCTCGGCAAGGCGCCGGAACAGCCCTACGCCTGAGCGCGAAACTCGCGTTTTGTTGTTTAGAGCAGCGTGCGAAAAAGTGGACGCCGGTTTTTCGCAAAAAACGCTGCGAAAACAAAGGAATCTGGAGTTGATTGCGATTCAACCGAATCGCAATCAACTCTAGCGAAAATCCTGAAACCGCCTATACTGGGCGGTTTTCTTTTGACCGCGCGACAAGGCGCGGCCGCATGGTTTCGCCTGGGAGGGAGCCATGCCCTATCATCTGGAAGGACGGCTGCTCGAAGTCTGCGACTGCCGCGTGCT
>NZ_JAYSBG010000180.1:0-7019 GCF_041915505.1 Rhodoblastus sp.
TATTCGGTTGAATCGCAATCGACTCTAGATTCCTTTGTTCTCGCAGCGTTTTTGCGAAAAACCGGCGTCCACTTTTTCGCACGCTGCTCTGGCTGGCGGAGAGCTCAGGCGCGTTTCATCTTGGCGATGGTCGCATCGGGAACGCCGGCGAAATTATTCGACAGCAGGTAGTTCGGGCTGGTCTGGACCCAGCGGTCGAGATCGATCTCCTCGAACTTGCCATTGTCCCAGGTCTGGACGATTTCGAGATCCTCGTCGCCGGTATTCTTGATCGCGTGGCCGAAACCCATCGGAATATAGGCGACGTCGCCGGGGCCGAATTCCGCGACCTTGCCGCGTCCGCCCGAACCGAACAATGCGACCTGCCCCTTGCCGCGCAAATAATAGTGCCATTCATTGGCGTTGACGTTCCAGTGCAGCTTGCGCATGGCGCCGGGCTTCAACACCATCAGCCCGCCGGACATGGTTTTCTGCGCGGGGAATTCGTCGACTGTCGCCAGCCGGAAACTGCCGCCGTCGAAATCGCGCGCGGCCTTGGCGTCGCGCAGCAGCCGGAACTTGTGGGTCGATTCCTTCGGCCAGGGCGCTTCCAGCGCGTCGGACGCCTTCAGGATCGGACCCGACTGGATATAGGTCTCGCCCTTGGGGAAAGCGTCGAACACATCCTTGGGCAGGCCAAAATCGAGCGACAGCATTTCCTTCGGCGTCACGTCCACCCAATCGGTGATCGAGAAGGTGCCATGCTCAGAGAACGCGCCATTGTCGAAAGACAGGATGAAATGGCAGGGCTCGTCGCCGATGGTCTGGATCGAATGGCCGTGGCCCTTGGAGAAATACCACAGGTCGCCCGGCTCGAAATTATTGATCTCGACCGCGCCCGACGGCTCGATGACGACGGTCTGGCAGCGCCCGGAAATCACGAAGGCCCATTCCGCCGCGATGGCGTGCCAATGCAATTCGCGCGAGGCGCCGGGGTTGAGATACATGTGGACGCCGGCGATTCCCTTGCTGATCGGGAATTGATGGACGGTCGCCTCCTTGGCCCAGCCGCCGGACGTGACCTTGGGCTTGTTGCCGTCGAGCGAGAATTTGAAGTCGGGCATGGCGCCGACGTCTTTCGGATCGTGATAGGCGACCGCGTCGCCCGATGGCAGCGTCTTGGCGTCGCGCCCGAAGCCGCCATCGCCCGCGGCGGCCATATATTTGTCTGTGGCTTCGGCGATGCTCGTAAAGGTCACGAGCCCCGAGGCCCCGACGGCGGCCGTGCCGAAGAAATTGCGCCTGCTGGTGATCATCTGCTTCCTCCCTCTCGTCCGCCCCGTTTTTTTGGTGACGAATTGAGGGCGATGATGAATTGAGTTTTGCAAATCGGAAGCGCCGATGATTAAATATCAGCGATCGGAATTTCCGATGAGGCTTTCGCCATGCTCGATCCGCTTCACCTGCGCACCTTCGTCGCGATCACCGAGGTCAAGAGCTTTTCGGAGGCCGGGCGTCAGCTCGGCCTGTCGCAGTCGAGCGTCAGCGAACATGTCAAACGGCTGGAGCAATTCGCCGGGCACAAGCTGTTCCTGCGCGACACCCATTCCAACAGCCTGACCGAACATGGTCAGGCCATGCTGGAATTCGCCCGCTCCATTCTCGACGCCAACGCCCGCGCCAAGCGTCATTTCTCGCAGGCCACCAAAAGGCGGCGCTTCCTGTTCGGCGCCTGCGAGGATCTGGCGATCGGCTGGCTGCGCGACATCATCCGCGATTTCACGCAGAGCCATCCCGACGTCGATCTCGACTTCACCATCGCTTTGAGCCGCAAGCTGACCGAAATGTTCGATGAAGGCCGGCTCGACATGGTGCTGTGCAAGCGCTGGCCTGACGGGGATCGGGGGCAATTGGTGTTTCGCGACCAGATCGTCTGGACCGCCGCGACGAAAGAGCCGGTGTTCCGCCATGACGAGGCGCAGCTCGTGCTTTATCCGCCGCCGAGCATCACCCGTTTCATGGCCCTGACAGCGCTGGAACGAGAGGGCGCGCCCTGGCGCATCGCCTGCACCAGCGGCGATCTCAACGGGCTCGCCACCGCCACCGGCATCGGGCTCGGCATGATGGCCCATTCCAGCACGCTGATCCCGCCGGGCCTCCAGCCCTGCGACCCCGATCCGCGCCTGCCGGAGCTGGGGCTGATCGAATTCGTGCTGCTGCAGAAAAAGACCGGCGACCGCAAGCTGCTCGCCGAAATGTCGGCGGCGATTTACGCAAGGTCGGATCGCAGCGCGGCGCTCGCGCCGCGCCGCGACAGGGCGTGAGGCGCCGCTTGCCGGCGCCGGCAAGCGGCCGAATTTGTCAGATCGCCCGCAAGGCCTGATCGAGATCGGCGAGAATATCGTCGATATGCTCCAGGCCCACCGCCAGCCGGACATAGCCGGGCGAGACGCCGGTCGCGATCTGGGCCTCTTCCGCGAGCTGGGAATGGGTGGTCGAGGCCGGATGGATCGCGAGGCTGCGGGCGTCGCCGATATTGGCGACGTGATAGAACAATTTCAGCGCGTCGATGAATTTGCGCCCGGCTTCCGCGCCCGCCGCGAGTTCGAAGCCGACCAGACCGCCATAGCCGCCCTTGAGATATTTGTCGGCCCGCGCGCGGGTCTCGCCGGTCTGCTGCGAGGGATGGATCACCTTGGTGATTTCCGGCCGTTTGGTCAGCCATGCGGCGACGGCGGAGGCGTTCTGGCTGTGGCGCTCAATGCGCAAAGGCAGGGTTTCGAGACCGAGCAAGGTGATGAAGGAATTGAACGGCGAAGGCGCCGAGCCGAGATCGCGCAACAAGGTGGTGCGCGCCTTGATGATATAGGCGACCGGGCCGATCGGCTTGACGGCCTGGGTCCAGACGGCGCCGTGATAGGACGGATCGGGCGTGTTGAGCGCGGGCTGGCGCTCGGCATGTTTCTCCCAGTCGAAATTGCCGCCGTCGATGATCGCGCCGCCGATCGCCGCGCCGTGGCCGCCGATATATTTGGTGGTCGAATACACCACCACCGCGGCGCCATGGTCGAAGGGCCGGGCCAGAATCGGCGCCGCCGTATTGTCGACGATCAGCGGTATGCCGAATTCGCGCCCGATGGCCGCGACTTCCGCGATGGGGAAGACCGCCAGTTTCGGATTGGGCAGGGTTTCGGCGTAATAGGCGCGGGTGCGGTCGTCGGTGGCGCGGCGGAAGGCTTCCGGGTCGGACGGGTCGACGAAGCGGACCTCGATGCCCTGGTCCCTCAGCGTATTGGCGAACAGATTCCAGGTGCCGCCGTAAAGGTCGGTCGAGGAGACCACATTGTCGCCGACGCGGGCGAGATTTTGCAGAGCAAAGGCCGAGGCCGCCTGGCCGGAGGACAAAGCCAGCGCCGCAACGCCGCCTTCAAGCGCGGCGAGGCGCTGTTCGAGAATGTCATTCGTCGGATTGCCGATGCGGGTATAGATATGGCCCAGCTCTTTCAGGGCGAACAGATTGGCGGCGTGTTCCGTGTCGTGGAACTGGTAGGACGTGGTCTGAAAGATCGGCGGCGCCACCGCGCCGGTGGTCGGGTCGGCGCGCCAGCCGGCATGGAGGACGATGGTTTCGGGCCTGTTGGTCTCGACAGCCATGGAATTTCCTCGAACTTTATCATTGGCCTGGCCCGGAATGGGCGGCGGGGACGAATGTGCTCCGGCAAGGCGAGATTCGCAAAGCCGCCAGAGAAAATTATTTTGTCTAGAAAAAGAGTCAACTAATAAAGCGGACAAAAGCGCGCGGACGTCGCGACGGCCGTCAATCGTCCAGCAAGGCGCGGAAGGCCGGGTCGGCGCGCACCGCGTCGAGCATCTCGCCGCGCAGGGGCGAATCGCCGGCTGCGCGCGCGATCACCACCGCGCCGACCATGGCCGCCAGCATGGCGACGGCCTGGCGCCGGGCCTCAATGGGATCGCCGCCGAGATCTTTCGCGAAACAGGCGGCGAGTTGTTCCGCGCCGGCGGCGAGCGCCCGCGCGCTGTCCGGCGAACGCGCCGCCTCGCTGCCGAGCGCGGCGATCGGGCAGCCTTTTTCGGGATGGTCGAGATGGGCCTGCGACAGGTAAAGCGCGACATAATCCCGCAAAGCCTCGCGGGCCGGGCGCCCTGGTTGCGGCGCGAGCGTGGCGGCCTTTTCGTCCAGCGCCTGTTCCAAAGCCTCGGCGACCAGCGCCTCTTTCGAGGCGAAATGACGGTAGAACCCGCCGTGGGTCATGCCGACCGCCGCCATGATTTCGGTAAGGCCGACGCCAAGGCCGCGCTCGCGCAACAAGGCGGCGGCGGTCTCGACAATGGCTCGGCGGCTTTCGGCGGCGGCTTCGCGGCTCTTTCGCATTTTTCCCTCTGTGACACGCCTATCTGACGCGCGGCGGCGCCCGCGCGCAAGGGTCAGGACGGAAAACATTTCCCAAAGGCGGCGAGCAGGCGCGGCGGCCCCTTCAGACGCAGCGCGCCGGTCGCGAACAGCCGCAAGAGCGAGACCTCCTTGTTAAGGAAGCGCAGCCAGCTCTCGCCGCGCGCGGTGACGCGCAAATCCGGCTTAAGTTCGTGGCCTGACAGCACCCGCAGTTTACGATTATCGATCACCACTGTCGCCTTGGCCGCCTGCGGGCCGGTGAAGGTGAAATGATAGACGGCTTTCAGTCCCGCCGCCTTGCCGGGCTGGAACGACAGGTTCATGCCGAACAGAAAACCCTCGATCGAGGTCGCGCGCGCGGCGGAGCGCACCCAGCGGATGCGCTTGTGCGGGAACCTCTTGGCGACGTGATCGGCGGCGTCCGTGCCTTTGACGACATAGACCGGCTCGGTCCTCGCGGTCAGCGGATCGACCACGTCGCGCAAATAGCGACCCTTGTCGGCGCGATAGGCGCCGATCACATCCTCGCCGGCCGGGCAGACCGCGAGGCAATAGGCGGCGTTGTAATTGGGACCGTAGGACAGGCTCTGCCAGCGCTGGACCGTCTCGGCATAGCTGACCTTCTTTCGGAAATCCGCCGCCGAGCGGCTGTCGGCGATGTCCTCGACGAAATTGGCGAAGCCGCCCATGAATTGCTGGTAATTATGGGTGAGGCAGGCGGAGAAATCGAAATAGCCGTCGGGCTTCAGCGCCCCGACCGGGCAGGCGGCGACGCAGAGCTTGCATTCGAAACAGGGATTGAAATCCAGCTCCTCGGCGAAGGCGTCGCATTCGGCGGCGATCAGCACGGTGTCGAGCAGGACGAAGGAGCCGAATTTCGGATGGATCAGATTGCGGTGCAGGCCCATCCGGCCGAGGCCCGCGGCCTGCGCGACCCTTTTGTGCGAGACGACCCAGCCGCGCTTGCGCGGAAAATCGTCCATTTCCATCGGAAAGGCCATCGCCGGATTGAGGGCGCGGACGCCCCGGTCCTCCAGCCGCCGCACGATGGCGCGGGCGATATCGTCGATGGCGTGGCCGGTGCGATGAAATTCCAGATTGGAAATCGAGCGGGCCGGCGAGCGCACCGGCTCGCGATTCATCCGCACGACGAGGGCGAGCAGGCTGCGCGCGGCGGGAAAGGCCGCCCCGATGCCGTCGCGCTCGGGCGCGAGCGCCGGATGGTCGAGCGAGACCAAAGCGCAATCGTCGGCGCCGCAATCGCGGGCGATTTGCAGAATGTCTGACGAGGCGAGCGGCGCGGCGGTCTCTGGCGCTGTGTCTGGAGCTTCCGGCGACAGGAGGGTCATGCTGGCGTTCCTCGGCGACATCTCGATAAAAGATGATAATCAACATCTAAAAAAGATGTCAATCATCATCTTTATTCGGGGCGTCAAGGCGCGAACGAAAAAGGCCCCCGCGTCGTGCGGAGGCCTCCCTCGGGAACACGTAAAAAAAACCTGCGCTCAGCGCGGAGGCCAGGTCGGAAAGCCGCGCATGGAACGTTGGGCCAGCCCGAAGGTCCAGAACCACAGTGCCGCCTGCGGCAGCAAGAAGAAGACCTTGGCCGCTTCGAGCGGATTGGGCTCGGCCGACAATTTGACCGTGAAGGTCACGCCGCCGCCGGGCGTCACGGGCCGCGAAAAAGCCGCCTCGCCCAGCGCCTCGGCCACGCCGCCGAGCGGCTCGCTCGCCTGGGCGATCCACGATTCAGCGCCGGCTTCGGCCTTTTTGGCGGGAATGACGGCCTTGGTCGCCGGCGCGGCGGGAACATTGATCTGAACGGTCTTCCGGCTCATGCCGCCAGCCTTTCCTTGTTGGCGATGATCAGTTCGGCGAGGCTTTGCAGCTCGCGCGCGGCTTCGCTGCGCGGCGCGGCCTCCGGCACCGACAGGCCGCGCGCGGCGCTCTCGGCATAGACCACGCGCTGCGCGAGCGCGACATCGAGCACCGGCGTATCGGGAAATTGCGCCAAAGCGGCGTGGAAATCGCGGCCGATGGCGGTATTGGCGATCTTGCGGTTGACGAGAAAGGCCGAACGCAGCCCGTCCTTGAACTGCTGCGCCTCGCGGATCAATTGCACCGTCTCGGCGGCGGCCCAGACGTCATAGGGCGAGGGCTGCACCGGGATCAGCGCCAGATCGCTGGCCATGATGGCGGCGCGGCCGAGTTCGTTGACGCGCGGCGCGCCGTCGATGACGACGACATCGTAATTTTTGGCCAGAACCGCGATTTCGCGGTGCAAAGTCGGCTTGGCCATGCCAACGACCACGAAATCGGGGTCGGCCTGCCGCGCGGCGGACCAGGCCAGCGCGCTGCCCTGCGGATCGGCGTCGATCAGCAACACGCGCCGTCCCGTCTGGCTGAAACAGGCTGCGAGATTGACGGCGATCGTCGTCTTGCCGACGCCGCCCTTCTGATTGAGCACGCCCACGATCATCGAGGCCGCCTTTCGCGCTGGAGGAGATCAACGCAGACTCGATCGGGAGGGCAAAATCCGCCCGGGAACCAACAGGCGAATCACTTGAGGCGACCGCTCGCGCAAGGATTTGCATAAATCCGTGTTTTGGCAAGCTTTGCCGTGTTT
>NZ_JAYSBG010000181.1:0-6991 GCF_041915505.1 Rhodoblastus sp.
CCTGGGGGCCGGGGCCGCGCGCCGCGCAATCGCTGATGCTGGCTTGTCGCGCCCGCGCGCTGGCGCAGGGGCGGCTCGCGCCGGGCAAGGCGGATGTGCTGGCGCTGGCGGCGCCCGTGCTCAAGCACCGCATGGCCCTGACCTATAGCGCGCGCGCCGATGGCGAGACCATCGACGCCGTGATCGAGCGGCTCAAGCAAAGATTCGGCTGATGGCCCAACCAGCCCGGAACGGTTTCGCCTTCCTGCCGCCCGAGGCGGCGCGGCCCGATCAGGACAAGCGGGTCCAGGCGCTCGATCTCGCGCGCCGCCTGCCGGCCCTGGCTTTATCCGCGCGGCAGGCGGCGGCTTCCGCGCAGGCCGGGCCGCATGGGCGCCGCCGCGCCGGCGTCGGCGAGAATTTCTGGCAGTTCCGGCCCTTCATTCCGGGCGAGGCCGCGCAGAATGTCGATTGGCGCCGCTCCGCCCGCGACGACCGGCTCTATGTCCGCGAACGCGAATGGGAGGCGGCGCAGGTGCTCTGGGTCTGGGCCGACCTGTCCGGCTCGATGAATTACCGCTCGCCGCTGGGCGGCCAGTCCAAGCTCGACCGCGCGCTCGTGCTGGCGCTGGCTTTGGCGGATTCCACCGTGCGCGCGGGCGAACGCGCCGGCTGGCTCGGCGTCACGCGGCTGTCCGCCGCGCGCGACATTGTCGACAGCCTCGCTGTGGCGCTGATCGCGGAATCGCGCGCCAACGGCGAAAGCTTCCCCGACCTCCCCGAGGCCGCGCCGCTGCGGCCGCGCGAAAAGGCGGCGCTGATTGGCGATTTTCTCGTGGCGCCGGAGGATTTCGCCGCCTGCCTGCAAAGGCTGGCGGCGCAGGGCGCGCGCGGCCACGCCTTGATGATTTACGACCCCGCCGAAGAGGCCTTTCCCTTCGCCGGCCAAACCGAATTCTACGACGAGGCGGGCGATCTGCTGCGCGCCGGCCGCGCGGAGGATTACGCCGCCGCTTTTCGCACCCGCCTCGCCGCCCACCGCGACGCGCTCGCCGAGGCCGCGCGGGCGCAGGGCTGGACCTTCGCGCTGCATTCCACCGCGCGCCCGGCCTCGGAAGCCTTGCTCAACCTGCGCCTGGCGCTCACCGCGGATAGCGCGCGATGATGAGCCTGTTGTCGCTGAGTTTTTCCGCGCCCTGGGCGCTGCTGCTTCTCGCCGGGGCGCCGCTGCTTTATCTGCTGCTGCGGGTGACGCCGCCGCCGCCGCAGCGGATCGCCTTTCCGCCGCTCAAGCTGATTCTCGATCTGAAGAAGCCGGACGCCACCCCGGCGCGCACGCCTTTGTGGCTGCTGATCCTGCGCATGGCGCTGGCGGCGCTGGTGGTGCTCGCGATGGCGGGCCCGGTGCTGACGCCGCGCGGGACGCCGGCGCTCCGCAATGGCCCGCTGTTGCTGCTGGTCGACGACGGCTGGCCGGCGGCGAGCGACTGGACCCTGCGGCTGCAGGCGGCGGAATCGCGGCTGGAGGCGGCGGCCCGCGCCGGCCAGCCTGCCGCCGTGCTGGCCTTTTCCGAACCTCCCGCCGAGGCGATTGCCGCGCAGGACGCGGCGGGCGCGCTGGCCCGCCTGCGCGCGCTCAAGCCCAAGGCTTTTCTGCCCCCGCGGGCGCCGGCTCTCGCGCCCATCGGCGCCTTTCTCGCCGGCAATCCCAATGCGCAGGTGGTCTGGCTGGCGGATGGGCTGGAGGCGGCGGACGGCCGGGCCTTCGCCGCCAAACTGGCGGAACTGGCGCCGGAAGCGGAAGTCCTGCGCGATCCGCGACCGGTTCAGGTCATCGGCCGCGTCGAGAATGGCGCTGGAGCGCTCGAAGCGCGGATCGGGCGTTCGGCGCTGGGCGGCGCGGCCTCGGGACGGGTGCTGGCCTTCGACGCCAAGGGCGCCGCCATCGGCGAGGCCGATTTCGATTTCGCCAATCAACTCAACACGAAAGCCGCGCTGACGCTGCCCGTGCAATTGCGCAACGAGATCGCGCGGCTGGAGATCGCCGGCGAGAATTCCGCCGGCGCCGTGCATCTGCTCGATGCGGGCTCGCGCCGCCGCCGCGTCGGCCTCGTCGCGGGCGCGACCGGCGAGCAGCCGCTGCTGTCGCCGCTGCATTATCTGCGCGACGCGCTTTCGCCCTATGCCGATCTGCGCGAGGCCAAGCCCGGCGACAGCGATCCGGTCGGCCATTTGCTCGACGATGGCGTCGACGTGCTGATCCTCGCTGACGTCAACGCCGCCGCGCCGGCCTTGCGCGCCCGGCTCGACGCCTTTCTCGCCTCGGGCGGAACCATCGTCCGCTTCGCCGGTCCGCGCCTCGCCGCCGGCGGCGACGATCTGTTCCCGACGAAATTGCGGCGCGGCGGCCGCACCTTGGGCGGCGCCCTGTCGTGGGATAAGCCCAAGCCTCTGGCGCCCTTCGAGGAGGCGAGCCCGTTCTTCGGCCTGACGCCGCCCGCCGAGGCGACGGTGGCGCGTCAGGTGCTGGCGGAGCCGGAAGAGGGCCTGCCGGCCAAGACCTGGGCAAGGCTCGCCGACGGCACGCCGCTGGTCACCGCCGACAAGCGCGGGCCGGGGACTTTGGTCCTGTTCCATGTCTCGGCCGACGCCGGCTGGTCCAACGTGCCGCTGTCCGGCCTGTTCGTGGAAATGCTGAAGCGGATCGTCGATCGCGCCGGGCTGGTGGCCAAGCCGGGCGAGGCGGGCGCGGAGGCCGCCGCCTTCCTGCCGCCCTTGCGGCTGCTCGACGGCTTCGGCGTGCTCGGGACGCCGCCGGCCAACGCCAAATCTTTGCCCGCCAAGGGCGTAACGGCGCCCGACGCCGATCATCCGGCCGGACTTTACGGCGCGGCTTCCGCGCCGCGCGCGCTCAACGCCTTCGATCCCGACATGCCGCTCACACCGCTCGATATTTCCGGCCTGAAATTCCGCCTGACCGAACTGGCGGGGCCGCGCCCGGTCGACCTGCGCGGGCCTCTGCTGATCGGCGCTTTCGTGCTGGCTCTGGCGGATGCGCTGGCCATGCTGTGGCTCGGCGGGCGCTGGCGCCGTCAGGTCGGGCCCGCGCTGGCGGCGCTGGCGCTGATCTTCGCCGCCCCCGCTCTTGTCTCGCCCACGCCCGTTCGCGCGGAGGCGCATAGCCAGCGCGACATTCAGGCCGCGCTGTCCACCAAGCTTGCTTATGTCATCACCGGCGATTCCCGCGTCGACAAGATCAGCGGCGAGGGGCTTTATTCCTTGTCGGAGACTTTGGCGCGACGGACTTCCTTCGTGCCGAGCGAACCGCAGGGCGTCGACCCGGCGCGCGACGAACTTTCCTTTTATCCGCTGCTGTACTGGCCGATCGCGCCGGACCGGCCGCAGCCGGGCCCCGAGGTCGCGCGGCGCATCGCGGCCTATATGAAACAGGGCGGCATGGTGCTGTTCGACACCCGCGACGGCGGCATGCAATTCGACAAGGGTCCTGCCACCCCGGCGCAACGTTGGCTGCAAGCCTTTCTGAAGGACATCGACTTGCCGCCGCTCGAACCGACGCCGAAGGATCACGTCATCAACCGGACCTTCTATCTGCTCGACGGCTTCGTCGGTCGCACCGAGACCGGTCCGACCTATATCGAGGCGCTGCCGCCCGAAAGCGAGAAGGAAAACCGGCCGGCGCGCGCCGGCGACGGCGTGTCGCCGATCATCATCGCCTCCAATGATCTCGCTGCCGCCTGGGCCGGCGATCAGGGCGGCGACGGGCTCTATCCGCTCTCGCCGGGCGGCCCGCGCCAGCGCGAAATGGCGCTGCGCGGCGGCGTTAATATCGTGATGTATACGCTGACGGGCAATTACAAGGCCGATCAGGTCCATGTCCCGGAACTGCTGGAAAGGCTGGGCCATTGACGGAATTCGGCCTCGCCTTCGCGCCTTTGGCGCCGCTCTGGCTGATCGGGCTGTTCGCCGCGCTCTCGGCGGCGCTCGTCGTGGCGGCGCTGGTCCTGCGCCGGCGCGGTGCGATTTTCCGCGCGGTCGTGTTCTGCGCCTTGCTCGGCGCCCTCTCCAATCCGTCGCTGGTCGAGGAGCGCCGCGAGGGCCTGCGCGATGTGGTCGCCGTGGTGCTCGACCGCAGCGCCTCGCAGAATTTCGGCGACCGCCGCGCCCAGACCGAAGCCGCGCGCGTCGCGCTCGATCAGGCGCTGAAGGGGCTCGATAATGTCGAGGTCCGCTTCATCGAGGCCGGCGAGGAGACGGGCGATTCCGAGGGTGGCGACGGCACAAGGCTGTTCTCGGCGCTGAATGCGGGCCTTGCCGATGTGGCGAGCGAGCGGCTCGGCGCCGTCGTCATGGTGACGGACGGCGTGGTCCACGACATCCCGCCCTCGCTCGCCGCCGCCAATCTCAAGGCGCCGCTCCATGCGCTCATCACCGGCCATGACGGCGAGCGCGACCGCCGCATGGTTCTGGTCGAGGCCCCGCGTTTCGGCCTGATCGGCAAGGATGTCGTCTTCACGGCCAAGGTCGAGGAATCCAACGGGCCGGGCGATCCGGTTGCGGTGACGGTGCGGCGCGACGGCGAGATCGTCAGCCGCGTGCTGGCGCGGCCGGGCGAGCCGCTGAAGATCCCGCTGAAACTGGCCCATGGCGGCCGCAATGTGCTCGAATTCGACGCCGAGCCGATGGACGGTGAGCTGACCGAGATCAACAACAAGGCGGTCGCCATGGTCGAGGGTATCCGCGACCATCTCAAGGTGCTGCTGGTTTCCGGCGAACCCAATCCGGGCGAGCGCGCCTGGCGCAACCTGCTGAAATCCGATCCCAATGTGGAATTGGTCCATTTCACCATCCTGCGTCCGCCGGAAAAGCAGGATGGCACGCCGATCCGCGAACTGGCGCTGATCGCCTTTCCGACTGCCGAATTGTTCGGCAAGAAGATCGTCGATTTCGACCTGATCGTATTCGACCGTTATTCGAATATGGGCCTGCTGCCGCCGGCCTATTTCGACAATATCGTCAAATATGTCCGCGACGGCGGCGCGCTCGCCATTGTGGCGGGGCCGAATTTCGCCGAGCCCGACGGACTTTATTATACGCCGATCGGCAAGGTGGTGCCGGCGCGCCCGACTGGCGAGATCAGCCAGGGACCGTTCCGCGCCGCGCTTTCGGCCATTGGCGAGCGCCATCCGGTGACGCGCGACCTGCCGGGGAGCCAGAGCAAGCCGCCGGCCTGGAGCGAATGGTTCCGGCAGGAGCAGGCGACGCCGTTGCGCGGCGCGGCGGTTTTGTCCGGCGTCAAGGATTCGCCTCTGCTGATGCTGTCGCGCGAGGGCAAGGGTCGCGTCGGCCTGCTGCTGACCGACCAGAGCTGGCTATGGTCGCGCGGCTATGAGGGCGGCGGGCCCTATGTCGATCTGATGCGGCGCGTGGCGCATTGGCTGATGAAGGAGCCCGAGCTGGAAGAGGAGGCCCTGCGCGCGACGGCGCGCGGCCGCGAGCTGACCATCGAGCGCCAGAGCCTGAGCGACCAGAGCGGCAAGGCGCGGCTGGTCTCGCCTTCGGGCAAGACGCAGGAGCTGGCTCTCGCTCCCGCCGGGCCGGGCCTGTTCCGGGCGACGGTCAAGGCCGATGAGTTCGGGCTTTATCGCGCCAGCCAGGGCGAATTGACCGCTCTGGTCAATGTCGGGCCGGAAAATCCGCTGGAATATCGTGAGGTGGTTTCGACGCCGGAAAAACTGCGGCCGCTGGCTGAGGCGAGCGGCGGCTCCGTGCGCCGCATCGGCGCGGCCGGGACGGCGGCGATTTCCATGCCGCGGATCGTCGCCATGCGCGACAGTCCGGTCTATGCGGGTTCGGATTATATCGGCATCCGCCGCGCCGAGGCGAGCGTGGCGCGCGGCGTGAAACTGACGCCGCTGGCGGTCGGCTGGTTCGGGCTGCTGGTCCTGCTCGGGGCGCTGATCGCCGCCTGGGCCTGGGAGGGCCGCCGGGCCGGGACGAAAGACGCCGCGTCAGGCGCCTGACTTCAGCAGCCTGACGTTACTTGGCCCTTGTGGCTGGCCAGCGCGCCCGGCTGCAATTCGCAATAGAGCAGGCGGCCGGGATCGACCGGGCCGGGCAGCGTGAAATGGCCGAATGGCGCGCGCGAAAAACCCATGCGCTCGTAAAGCGGCGGATCGCCCACCAGAATCACCAGGCTGTGCCCGGCGTCGCGCGCGGCATTGAGCGATTTCTGGGCGAGCGCCTCGCCCAGGCCCCTGGCGCGAAAAGGCTCCTCGACCGTGAGCGGGCCGAGCAGCAAGGCCGGCGCGCCGCCGATGGCGACGCGCGTCATCGTGTTGGCGCCCACCAGCATGCCGCCAATGCGGGCCAGAAAGGACAGGCTCCAGTCCGGCTCGACGCCCTCGCGCAGGCGATAGGCGGTCTTGGCGAAACGGCCGGGTCCGAAGGCGCGCTCCTCCAGCTTGTGAATGG
Organism: Rhodoblastus sp.; assembly: GCF_041915505.1. Classification (GTDB taxonomy): domain Bacteria; phylum Pseudomonadota; class Alphaproteobacteria; order Rhizobiales; family Beijerinckiaceae; genus Rhodoblastus. Next base: position 6,472 of record NZ_JAYSBG010000181.1, read on the forward strand.
CGGGCCGGTCGGCGGGCGTAACGAGGGCGTAGTCGAGCGAAAGTTCGGTCATGGCGGCGGTTTAGCGCCAGCCGCGCCGCGGGGGAAGCGGCAAATGGGCAAAAATGAAAACGCCGGCCGCATTTGGCGACCGGCGCTACAATGGACCCAACCGGGACGGCTTATTTCGAGCCGTCGGCCTTGAACTGGGCGATGTAGGCCCAGAGATTGGCGCGGTCGGTCTCGTCGGGAATGCCGGCGAAGGTCATTTTGGTGCCGGGGATCTTCTTCTGCGGCGCCGTGATATATTCCAAGAACGTCGCCTCATCCCAGACCAGACCGGAATTCTTGTTGGCGTCGGAATAGTTGTAGCCCTCGACCGCGCCCGTGTGGCGGCCGTTGAGGCCGTTCAGCTCGGGGCCGACGACGTTCTTGGCGCCGGGGCCGATCTGGTGGCAGGCCTTGCACTTGTTGAACACCTTGGCGCCCGCTTCGGGATCGCCCGCGGCGAAAGCGGAGGACGAGACCAAAGCGAGGGCGG
>NZ_JAYSBG010000182.1:0-6871 GCF_041915505.1 Rhodoblastus sp.
ACGTCCATCGGCTTGATGTCGAGCCAGACCAGGAAGAAGCCGACGATCAGCGACAGGAACGCCAGCCGCACCGCCACCGATGACGGCTTGCCGCCGAGAAAGCGCTCCATATCGCTCGGCGGCGGATGATTCGTGGCTGCTAGATCGGTTTCACGCGGCTCGAAGGGATGGCGCGCCGGGCTGTTCGGTTCGGTCATGGCGGAAACCTCGCTGATGGGATGGCGTCAGGGCGTGGACGGCGCGGCTTTATTGTCGGATTCGCGAAACAATTGCATCATCCGGCGCATGAAACGCTCGGCGCGGTCGAGCGCGCGGTCGAAGCGGCGCTCTTCCTCCTCCGGCGCGGCTTGAGCGTCCGATTGGGCTTGCGCGGGCGCGCCGGCCTTGAGCCGGGCGTTCTCCTTGGCGAGGCGGTCGATCTCGGCTTCAAGCGCCGCGCGCTCGTCTGCGCTGGCGCGGCATTGCGCCTGGCCGGCGGAAATCGCGCAGAGGGACACCTGGCCGGTGCGGGTGTCGAGCCGCAAAAATCCGTCGGCGACCGGCGTCATGACAAAGCGCCCGTTGCTCGATTCGCCCGAATCCGCGGGCGCGGCCACGACAGGCGGAACGGGCGGCGTCTCGGCCCGGGCCGGAGCGAGCGCAAGCAGGAGCGCGAGAGGCGACACGCCCGCCACGACACGTTTCGTTCTCATGATCGCGCCCCTCTCCCGCCGTTTCGCCCGGCGCGCCCAAGGTCAGGCCGCCCGCCGCGCCTTAAGTAATGAGGAGCGGACGGGCCGGGCGCCAGAGGGTGACGGAAATTTAATCGCCGAGCGCGCCCGAGGTCAGGTCGCTCATCGCCTCGATGCGCGCGGCGGCGATCACCGCCTGGGTGCGGCTCTCGACGCCCAGCTTCTGCAGGATCGCGGAGACATGGGCCTTGACGGTGGCTTCCGAGACGGAAAGCTCATAGGCGATCTGCTTGTTGAGCAGGCCTTCCGACAGCATCATCAGCACGCGCACCTGCTGGGGCGTCAGCGAGGCGAGGCGGCGCACGCTGTCGGCGGCGTCGCGATCGACCGGGCCGCTCAGGTCCACATCCGGCGGCGCCCAGAGGTCGCCCGCGAGAACCGCGCGGATCGCCATCTGCATGGTTTCCATGTCGGTGCTCTTCGGAATGAAGCCCGAAGCGCCGAAATCGATGCACAGGCGGATGACATTGCGCTCTTCGCGGCCCGACACCACCACCACCGGCGCGCCCGGATATTGCGCCCGCAGCATCATGAGGCCGGAATAGCCGCGCACGCCCGGCATGGCGAGATCAAGCAGGATCAAATCGACGTCGGAATTGGCTTCGAGCGCTTTGGTGACGTCTTCAAGCGCGCCGCATTCCACGATTTCGGCGCCGGCCACCGCGTTGGCGACAGCTTGCCGCAAGGCTCCACGAACAAGGGGGTGATCATCGGCGATCAAAATACGGGTAGTCTGATGCTCCACTCTTTTCACCTCAAGTCCGAGACATCAAGCCCAGCGATGGCGGCGAGCGCCAACGGGACGAAAACTTGTCAATTGTACTTCTTTCTTTTGCATACTCAAGCCGAATAGCCAATTGGGGGAATTTCATCCTGCGGCGCCGCAAAACAGGGGCTGGAATTTCCTTCGCGACTGCGAAAAACGCATGCGGCGCCGCAATGAGAGCTGCGCTTTTCGAGCGGCCGCCTTCGCCTTGATAGCACGACAGGGCGAATTGTCAGCCGGTTCGCCGGCGCGCGGTAAACGGTCCCTCGGCCTTACAACGCCGGGCCGCCCGCGCGCAATTCGGCCTCGCGGCGGAACAGATAGTCCCGCGTTATCGGCAAGGCGTTGAAGCTCCGGATCAGTTGAAATTGCAGGACGGCGCAGCCCTGGTAGCGGAAGGCGCATTGCGAGGCGGCCAGATAATATTCCCAGATCCGACAGAAGCGTTCGTCATAGATCGCCTGCGCCTCGTCGCGGCGTGCCTGGAACCGCGCGCGCCAATGATCGAGCGTCAGCGCGTAATGCTCGCGCAACGTCTCCAGATCCGCGACCGCGAGGCCCGAACGCGCGAGCGCCGGGGCGATCTCCGCCAGAGCCGGAATATAACCGTCGGGGAAGATATATTTGCGCAGCCAGGCGCTGGTCGGCTCCGGCGGGCCGAAATGGCCGATGGTATGGATCAGAGCGACGCCGTCCGTGGCCAGCAGGCGGGCGATCTCCGCGAAAAAGACGTCATAGTTCCTCCGCCCGACATGTTCGAACATGCCGACCGAGACGATGCGGTCGAAGCGCCCCTCGATTTCGCGATAATCCTGCAAAGCGAAACGCACGCGGCCCGTAAGTCCGGCGGCCGCTGTCCTCTGTCGGGCGATGTCGAGCTGCTCGCGGGACAAGGTCACGCCCAGCACCTCCACGCCGCAGGCCTCCGCGAGATAGCACGCCATTCCGCCCCAGCCGCAGCCGATATCCAGCACTTTCTGGCCGGGCGCGAGGGCGAGCTTGGCCGCGATATGCCGCTTCTTCGCCAATTGCGCCTCGTCGAGGCTCATCTCCGGCGTCTCGAACAAGGCGCAGGAATATTGCATGTCCCGGTCGAGGAACAGGCGATAGAGCCGCGCGTCGAGATCGTAATGGCGCGAGGCGTTGTCGCGGGCGCGCGACGGCGCGATCCCCGGCCCCAGCATCTGCCACAGGCGCCGCGCGGCCTGCCGCAGGGCGAGCGATTTCGGACCGCCCGGCGCGACAATGTTCCGGGCCCCGAGGGCGAGCAGATCGTAGAGGCCGCCCCGCGTCAGTTCGAGGCGCCCGTCGCCATAGAGTTCGCCGACCGCCAATTCGGGATCGCGCAGCAATTCCCATGCGGCGCGGCGGTCGTTGAGCCTTATGGCGCAGGACGGCGACCCGCCGTCGCCAACGGAAAAAGACGTCGCGTCAAAGGGTTGAACCTCAAGCGCGCCTTTTCGGATCAGCCGTCGCAAAAAGGGTTCGAGCAAAGCAGACATCAACGGTCGCGCCCTCCCGAGGAGAGATCGACATTCTCGATCGATGAATGATGCCGAAACATATGGTTAGCCGCCGCCGGTTTGGCGAGCGTTTGTCGCGCATAAAATTTCGGCGCCGCCCGAATCGACGGCGGATTCTTAAATTTCTATGGATCCGGACGCGCATTGGCGGCGAAGGCGCGGGCTGCGGCCCGGATTCGGCTGATTTTCCGGCTTGGGCGGCGGCGCCAAGGTCGGAGGCCGTCACGCTTGCCAATGCCGAAAAAAACGCCAAAAGTGATTTAGCGCAAAGAAAGCGGCCCGCGCTTTGTGGTTTCTTGGCCAGGTTCGGCCGGAAGCGGCGTCCTTGGCGTAAAGTGCGACAATGAGACGCTCGCCGGAGCGCGCGAAAGTCTGTATAGCAGGCAATCGCTTGAGGGAACGGTTCAGCCGCGACGGGCGCGACCCACGCGGCGGGTTGGGGCCAGAGGGTAACGAAAATGCAGTATCGGCAGATTTTCGAAGACGCGATCGGCACGCTCAAGACGGAAAAGCGCTACCGGGTCTTCGCCGATATCGAACGCGACGCCGAACGTTTCCCTCACGCCATCTGGCGCGATGAACATGGCGCCGAGCACGACATCACGATCTGGTGCTCGAACGATTATCTCGGCATGGGCGTGAACCCGGAGGTAATTGCGGCGATGAAATCCGCCGCCGCCCGGCACGGCGCCGGCGCCGGCGGCACCCGCAATATTTCCGGCACCAGCCATCCGCTGGTGAAGCTCGAAGCCGAACTCGCCGACCTGCACGGCAAGGACAGCGCGCTGGTCTTCACCTCGGGCTGGATCTCCAATCTCGCGGCGATCTCGACCATCGCCGACCTGCTGCCGAACTGTCTGATCCTGTCCGACGCCCTCAACCACAATTCGATGATCGAGGGCATCCGCCGCTCGAAATCCGAGCGCCAGATCTGGCGTCATAACGACGTCGCCCATCTTGAAGAACTGCTCGCGGCCCAGCCGCTGGAGCGCGCCAAGCTGATCGTGTTCGAGAGCCTCTATTCGATGGACGGCGACATCGCCCCCATCAAGGAGATCTGCGATCTCGCCGAAAAATACAACGCCATGACCTATATCGACGAGGTCCACGCGGTCGCCATGTATGGCGCGCGCGGCGGCGGCGTGGCCGAGCGCGAAGGCCAGATGCACCGCATCGACGTAATCGAGGGCACGCTGGCCAAGGGCTTCGGCGTGATCGGCGGCTATATCGCGGCCAGCGCCGCGATCTGCGACGCGGTGCGCTCCTTCGCCCCGGCCTTCATCTTCAGCACGGCCCTGCCGCCGGCGGTCTGCGCGGCCGCCGCGACGTCCGTGCGCATCGCCAAGACCCGCCCCGAACTGCGCATGGCGCATCAGCGCCAGGCTTGGCTGACCAAACACGCCTTGATGAAGGCCGGCCTCCCGGTGCTGCCCAATCTGTCGCATATCGTCCCGGTGATGGTGCGCGACGCCCAGCTGTGCAAGGCCGCGACGGACATGCTGCTGGAGCGCCACGGCATCTATATCCAGCCGATCAATTATCCGACGGTCCCGCGCGGCGCGGAGCGCCTGCGCATCACGCCGACCCCAGCCCATGGCGACGCCCATATCGCCCATCTGGTCGAGGCTCTGGTCGATGTGTGGAACGCTTTGCGCATTCCCTTCGTGCAGCAGAGCGACGTCGAGGCGCCCTTCGCCAATGACGCGCAGTGCACTTATCCGGCGATGAAGCGCGCGGCTGAGTAAGCAGCGCCCCCTCATCCGGCGCTCGCGCGCTGCGTTCTCCCGCCAATAGGCCGTCCGCGAGGACGGCCGTTCTGCCGAACGGCCTATGGGGAGAAGGAACATCGAGCGCGGCCCCCGCGAGGCCGCGCTTATTTTTTGTCCAACAGCTCCAGCACGGCCCGCGACGGATAGCCGTCCGCCTTGGCCACGCCCGCCTGTTTCTGCAACGCATGAATGGCGAGCCGCGTCACTGGCCCGAACCGGCCGTCGATCTTGCCGTCATAAAGCCCGCGCGCGGCGAGGCCGCGCTGGATCGCCTCGCGCTCGGCCTGGTTGAGCGGCTGCGGCTCACTCGGCCATTTCTCGCGCAGAACGGCCCGCCCGGCGATGCGGTCGGCCAGGACGGAAGCCGCGAAGGCATAGGAATCCGAGAAATTATAGGCCTTCAGCACGAAGAAATTCTCGCTGAGCAGAAAGGCCGGGCTCGGCGCGCCGACGGGGAAGAACAGCATGGCCTCGCCCGCGCGCGGCAAGGCCCCGCCATCGAGCGCGGTCAGGCCGGCGCGCGCGAAAGCCGCAAAATCCGCGCGCAGGGTCGCATAATCGAAATTTTGCGGAACGCGGGCTTCAATCAGCGGCGGCAGACCGGGTCGCCAGCCGGAATCTTTCAGGAAATTGGCGATCGAGGTGAGAGAATCCGGCCCGCTCGACCAGATATCGGGCAGCCCCTGACCAGAAAAGCTGCGGGCATATTTCAAAAAGGCCGACGGCATGAATTGCGGATCGCCCATCGCCCCGGCCCAGGAGCCGCGCAGTTTGTCCCGCGCAATCCCCTTCTGCAGCAACACCAGGCCGGCGACGAATTCCTGCCCGTAAACGGGATTGTCGGGATGGAGAAAGGCGAGCGTCGCCAGCGAACGCAAAATGTCGCGGTCGCCGCGCGAGGCGCCGTAATCGCTTTCCATGCCCCAGAGCGCCACGATCATTTCCGCCGGGACGCCATATTGCGCCGCGATCTGCCGCAGCGGCGCGGCGAATTTCTCCGCCATGGCCCGGCCCTTCGTCGCCCGCGCCGGCGAGGCCGCCTCATCGACATAGGTTTTCAGCGGCCGGACGAATTCGCCCTGCGTCGCGCGCTTGCCGGCGAGGGACGAATCGAAGATCAGGCCGGAGGCGACGGAATCGAACAATGCGCCCGACACGCCCGCCGCCGAGGCCGAAGCGCGCAGGCTTTCGATAAAGCCGGCGAATTCGCCAGCGCTCTGGGCGAGAGCCGGCGTCGCGGCGAGAATGGCGGCGAGGCTTAAAAAGTCACGACGATTCATGCGGCACGGCCTTTTGCTCCCCATCATCCTTGTCTCGCTTTCCCCTGGCCGATTCGGCCAGAGCAAGGCCGGCAAGGCCCAGCGCCATGGCGGCGGCATGATAGAGATGAAAGGGCTCGCCGAGCAAAACAATCGCGAAAAAGGCCCCGAACAAAGGCGTCAGATTGGAAAAGATCCCGGCGCGGCCGGGGCCGATCAACTCCACAGCGCGCATGAAAAAGAGCTGGCTGAGCAGCGACGGCGCCAAAGCGACGAAGACGACGAGCCCCCAGCCCTTGGCGCTCGGCCAATAGGCGTGGCCCATGGCCAGCTCCGCCCCCAGAAACGGCAGCGAGCCGATGAAGGCGGCGACCGCCATGCCGGCGAAAAACACCAGCGGCGGCAGGTGCGGACGCCCGCGCAGAGCGATGGTGTAGCCGGCATACAGCGCGCAGGCGGCCAATAGCATCAGATCGCCGAGATTGAAGGAGAGCGCGCCGAGATGGGTGATATCGCCGCGCGTCGCGATCAGGCCCACGCCAAGGAACGAAACGCCCATCCCCGCCACCTGGCGCGAGGTGACCTTCTCGCCCTTGAACAAAGCCGCCCCCGCCAGCACCATGGGCGGGATCGAGCTCTGCAGCAGCGTGATATTCACCGCGCTGGTCCAATAGCCGGCGAGATAGAACAGCACATTGAACACGGTATAGCCGCTCAGCGCCATCGCCGCGAGGAAACGCCAATGGCGCCGCAGAACCGGCAGATTGGCCATGAAAGGCCCGCGCGCCAGCGGCGTCAGAACCGCACAGACGATCAGCCAGCG
>NZ_JAYSBG010000183.1:0-6845 GCF_041915505.1 Rhodoblastus sp.
AAAAGCGATCAAGCCTTCAAAATAGCTCACACATAATAAGAGCGCGAGACGGCCATCAAAAACACTTCGTTCGCATTGATATAATCTAATCGTCATAGTTTTTTGCTAAAGCCCGCTCGTCGCAAGACGGCTCGCGCGCAATGAGGTCGCCATGACCCTGTATCACTTTCAGATGATCGACCCTACGGGCGCCCGCCACGACCTCAGGTCGCTGCGGCTGGCCGATATCGGCGCCGTCTGGCGGGAGATCCAGTCCGTCGCGGCCGACCAGCCGCAGGGCGGCCAAATCCGCGTGATGAACGACGCCGGCGGCATCGTCGTGCTGGTCGGCGTCTCCACCGCCCGCAGCCTGCAGGCGCGCCACGCTGCGTAAAAGGCGCGCGACGGGGTCGCAAAAAACGCGGCGCGCCAAAAGTTTGGGCTCGACGCCCCGCCTTTCACAAGGCAAATTCCCGCCATGTACCGCACGATCACCTACGACATCCAGATCACCGCCACCCCCGTCTTCGCACCGGAGCGCAGCGATCCGGCGCTGCACCGCTTTTTCTGGACCTATACGATCGAGATCGTCAATCACGGCGACATCCAGGTCCAATTGCTCGAGCGCACCTGGCGAATCACCGACGGCAATGGCAAGGTCGAGACCGTTCACGGCCCCGGCGTGGTCGGCGAGACCCCGATCATCGATCCGGGCGCGAGCTTCAGCTATACCTCGGGCTGCGGCCTGACCACCGCCTCCGGCCTGATGACCGGCGTCTATCATATGGTCGACGCCAATGGCCGCGCCTTCGACGTCGACATCCCGGTCTTTTCGCTCGACAGCCCGATGGAGCGCCGCATCCTCAACTGATCCGGCGCCGAAAACGCTGTCATCCGGCTGTCGCCGGTTTGCCCCCACTCTGAGCCCGCCTTGTCTCGCGCCGGCTGGCGCGTAAACTGCGTGGACGGCCGAGACGGCGCCGAGGACGATTCATGACGCATAATCCCGCCGATTCCACGCTTGAGCGCGCCATCGCCTTGCTCGACCGGCTGGTGGCCTTCGATACGGAATCCTCGCGGAGCAATCTGCCGCTGATCGATTTCGTCGAGGATTATCTGCTCGGCCTCGGCGCGCGTTTCGCCCGTATTCCCAACGCCGAGGGCGACAAGGCCGCGCTTTTCGTCACCTTCGGTCCGAACGCCGATGGCGGCGTCGTGCTGTCCGGCCATACCGACGTGGTTCCGGTGACGGGCCAGAAATGGACCTCGCCGCCCTTCGTCCTGCGTCGCGACGGCGAAAGGCTCTATGGGCGCGGCACCTGCGACATGAAGGGCTTCGACGCGATCTGCCTTGCGATGGCGCCGGAATTCCTGGCCGCGCCGCTGAAAAAGCCGATCCATATCATGCTGAGCTATGACGAGGAGACGACCTGCGCCGGCTGCCTCGACACGATCAAACGCTTCGGTCAAGACCTGCCCCGGCCGGCGTTGGCCGTGATCGGCGAGCCGACGCTGATGCAGGTGGCCGACGCGCACAAAAGCGTGACCACCTATCGCACCATCGTCACCGGCCACGAAGCGCATTCCTCGAAACCCTGGCTGGGCGTCAGCGCCGTCCATGTCGCCTGCCAATTGGTGGCGGCGCTGGAGCGGATCGGCCGCGACCTCGAAGCCGACCGCGACGAACAAGCCCGGTTCGATCCGGCCTTTTCCACCGTCCATGTCGGCATCATCCAGGGCGGCACCGCGCGCAACATCATGGCGCGGCAATGCGAATTCTTCTGGGAGTTCCGCGGCCTGCCGCACGCCTCGCACCGCGCGGCGCTCGATCGGTTCGAGGCTTTCTGCGCCCAGATCGCCGCCGAACGCCTCAATGGCTTCCCCAACGCCAAAATCGAAACCATCGTCGAAACGCAGGCGCCCGGCCTGCGCTCGGAGCCCGATTCCGCCGCCACGACTCTGGCGCTGGCGCTGGCGCAAGCCAATCACACCATAGCGGTGCCCTATGCGACCGAGGCCGGCCAGTTCCAGTCCGGCGGCCTGCCGGCGGTGATCTGCGGCCCCGGTAGCATCGACCAGGCCCATCAGCCCGACGAATATATCGACATCGCGCAGCTCGCCGAGGGCGTCGCCTTCCTGCGCCGCCTCGCCGGCCAGCTCTCGACCTGAGGCGCGCGCTCACTCGGCGCGCGCGCCATCCTCTCCGATGAAGGCCAGCCGCACCATATTGGTCGCGCCCGGCGTGCCAAACGGCATGCCCGCTATGATCAGAATGCGGTCGCCGGGAGAAGCCAACCCCTGCCGCACCGCGAATTTACAGGCGCGATTGGCCATGTCGTCGACGTCATGGGCGTCCTTGGTGATGACCGCCTCCACGCCCCAGACCACCGCCAGCCGCCGCGCCGTCTCGCGGATCGGGGTCAGGGCCAGGATCGGCGCCCGCGGCCGCTCGCGCGCCACGCGCAAGGCCGTGGCGCCCGAGGCGGTCCAGGCGACGATCGCCTTGAGATCGAGCGTTTCCGCCATATCGCGCGCCGCGATCGCGACCGCGTCGGCGCCGGTGCGCTCGGGGGCGGCGCGCTGGGCGGCGATGATCGTGCGGTAGACGCCGTCCTGCTCGACCTCCTCGGCGATGCTGTTCATCATGGTCACCGCCTCGACCGGATATTTGCCCGAGGCGCTTTCCGCCGACAGCATGATGGCGTCCGCGCCTTCGAACACCGCCGTCGCTACATCCGAAACTTCGGCGCGGGTCGGCGCCGGGGCGGAAATCATGCTCTCCAGCATCTGGGTCGCGACCACGACCGGCCGTCCGAGCCGGCGCGCCTCGCGGGTGATGCGCTTCTGCAGGCCGGGCACTTTTTCCAGCGGCATTTCGACGCCGAGATCGCCGCGCGCCACCATCAAAGCGTCGGCGGCGGCCAGAATCTCGTCGAGCCGGGCGATGGCCTGCGGTTTTTCGATCTTGGCCAGCACCAGCGCGCGTCCGCCGGCGATGGCCTTGACTTCCTCGACATCGGCGGCGCGCTGCACGAAGGACAGAGCGACCCAGTCGATCCCGGTCTCCAGCGCGGCTTCGAGATCGATGCGGTCCTTCGGCGTCATGGCGGCGACAGGGATTTCGGTATCCGGCAGGCTGACGCCCTTGCGGTTGGAAATGCGGCCGCCGACATCGACCCGGGCGACCGCGCGATCGCCGGTCGCCTCGACGACCTGGAGGCGCAGCTTGCCGTCGTCGATCAGCAGCTTGTGGCCCGGCGACAAGGCCGAAAGGATTTCGGGATGCGGCAGGCAGACGCGGGTGGCGTCGCCCGGCGCGGGATCGGAATCGAAGGTCAGGGTCTGGCCGACCAGCAGGTCGGCGCCGCCGCCGGCGAAGGCGCCGACGCGCAGTTTCGGCCCCTGCAGGTCGACCAATATGCCGATCGACCGGCCAACCCGCTCCTCGACCGCCCGGATCATGGCGACGGTCTCGCGCATGGCCTCCGGATTGGCGTGACTCATATTGATGCGGAACACATCGGCGCCTGCGCGCCAGAGTTTCTCGATCGAGGCCTCGTCATTCGAGGCCGGGCCGAGCGTGGCCAAGATTTTGCTGCGGCGGCGACGCCTGTCCATGGGGCTCCCTCACATGATTTCATTGTTGGCGCGGCCTGTTGTCGGCCGCTTATGATGACTCAGTGCGCCTGGCCGGGATCGGTCAGCTGCACGGTCCAATTCTTGGCGTCCTTGCCGGTGTCGACCTCGAAAAAGCCGGACCGGTCGAAACCGCGCACGAAACAATCCTCACGGCCATCGATGCGGAACTCGCGGTCGCGCGTGCACATGAAGGCCTTGCCCTTCCATTCGCCGCCGCGTTCGTCCATGGCGTAGATATAATAATATTGAGCGGCGAGCGGCCCGCGCAAAAGCGTCTCGCAATTGCTGGCCTTGATGTTCCACCAGCCTTCGCTGATCCAGTTCGAGCCGTTGGTATAGGCCAGGGCGACGCTGACGCGGGCGTTGGTGTTGTTGCAAAGGCGGAAATCGGCGCGGGCGGTCGATAAAGGGACGCAAGCCATGACAAGAACGGCGACCGCCCCCGAAATCCGCAGCGCCTGCTTCATCGCCATCCTTCCCTGAACCGTCGCGCAACGCCCGCCAGCCTGACCTCGGCGCGAAAGGTCTTTTAGCCTTGTTGCCCGACCGCGTCGATGCGGATTAGATTAGATTTGTCTTACATGCGGAGATTTGTCGCACGCGTTGAAGATCATCCCCGAAGACCCGACCGCTTTCGCTGAAAACGCCTTCCGCCCGTTCGACCTGATCGCCGGCGAGGCGGGCCAGCGCCTGATCCTGTTCTGCGATCACGCCAGCAACGCCTTGCCGCCGGCTTACGGCGACCTCGGCCTGCCGCCCGAATCGCTCGCGCGCCATATCGCCTATGACATCGGCGCCGAACAGGTCACGCGGCGGCTGGCGGCGCTCTCCGGCGCTCCGGCGGCGCTGGCCCGGTTTTCACGCCTGTTGATCGATCCCAATCGCGGCGAGGACGACCCGACCCTCGTCATGCGCATTTCCGACGGCGCGCTCATTCCCGGCAACGCCCGCATCGGGCCGGACGAGATCGCGCGGCGGACCGAGGCCTATTGGCGGCCCTATCGCCGCGCCTGCGCGGGGCTGATCGATTCCGCGCTCGCCCGGGGCGAGGTTCCCGTCCTGCTCGGCATTCATTCCTTCACGCCCTGTTTCAAGGGCGTTTCGCGCCCGTGGCAGGTGGGCCTGCTGTGGGACAAGGACCCACGGCTGGCGCAGCCGCTGATCGACGCCTTTCACGCTGAGGGAATCACCGTCGGCAATAATGAGCCCTATGACGGCGCGCTGCTCGGCGACAGCATGTATGAACACTCGACCCTGCGCGGCCTGCCCGGCGCCTTGATCGAAATCCGTCAGGATCTGGTCGCGACGCCGGAACAATGCGAGGCCTGGGCCTCCTTGCTGGCGCGGCTGCTGCCGCCGGCGCTCGACGGCGCCGCGACGAAAAGCGTGGAATTCTTCGGCTCGCGCGCCGCGCCCGACCGGCGAGCTTGAGCGCGCGCTTGACGCCCGCGCCGCGCTGGTCCAATTCAGGGGCCCTTCATTTCCCGAAACTGACGCAGGCGATCAATGGGCGAGAACACGCTGGACGGCGGCCATCTGAAGAGCTTCATCGAGCGAATCGAACGGCTCGAAGAAGAGAAAAAGGCGATCGCCGACGACATCAAGGACGTCTATGCCGAGGCCAAGGGCACGGGCTATGACGTCAAGATCATGCGAAAGATCGTCTCGCTGCGCAAACAGGACGTCAACAAAAGGCGCGAGGAGGAGGAAATTCTCGACCTCTATCTCTCGGCGCTGGGCGAGCCGTAATTTTCATTTTTGCACAGCAAGCCTTGCCGCGACCCTGGGTCGCGGCGCCATTGCGGGCGCGCGGCGCAATGCCTAGCTGCGGTTGAGTCAACAGCAGGAGCGCCTCCATGCCCGCGCAAAAAGACGATGAAAAACTGTTCCAGCCCTATGATCTGGGCGATATTCGACTGGCCAACCGCGTCGTGATGGCGCCGCTGACGCGCAATCGCGCCACGGCGGGAACCGACGCTCCCAATGATCTGATGGTGGAATATTATCGCCAGCGCTCCGGCGCGGGGCTGATCGTCACCGAGGCCTCGCAGATTTCGCAGCAGGGCCAGGGCTATATCCACACGCCCGGCATTTACACCGACGAGCAGACGCGCGGCTGGCGCAAGATCAATGACGCCGTGCATGAGGCAGGCTCGAAAATCTTCATCCAGCTCTGGCATGTCGGCCGCATCTCCCATGTCTCGCTGCAGCCGGGCGGCGGCGCGCCGGTCGCTCCCTCGGCGATCCGCGCCAATTCCAAGACTTTTGTCGCCAGCGGCTTCGTCGAGACCTCCGAGCCGCGCGCGCTTGACGCGTCCGAACTGCCGGGAATCGTCGCCGATTACGCCCGCGCGGCCGAACGAGCCAAGGAAGCCGGTTTTGACGGCGTCGAAATCCACGCCGCCAATGGCTATCTGCTCGACCAGTTCCAGAAGGACGGCTCCAACCACCGCGCCGACGCTTATGGCGGCTCGATCGAAAACCGCTGCCGCCTCACGCTGGAAGTGGTCGATGCGATTCTCAAGGTCCTGCCCGCCGGCCGTGTCGGGATCAGGCTCTCGCCGGTCAGCCCGGCCAATGACGTCGCCGACAGCAATCCGCAGGCCGTGTTCGACTATCTCGTCCGTCAGCTCGACGCCCGCAAGCTCGCCTATATCCATGTGATCGAAGGCGCGACCGGCGGCCCGCGCGACGTTGCGCCATTCGATTTCCTCGCTTTGCGCAAGGCGTTCAGCGGGGCCTATATCGCCAATAATTCCTATGACCGCGCGCTGGCGGTCGAGACCCTGGCGCGCGACGCGGCCGACCTGATCGCCTTCGGCCGGCCCTTCATCTCCAATCCGGACCTTGTCGAGCGGCTGCGCCGCGACGCGCCGCTCAATGCGCTCGACGCCGGAACGCTTTATGGCGGCGGCGCCGAGGGTTACACCGATTACCCGACCCTCGCAGCGTAACGGCGGTAAGGCTCTTTTAACCATAAATGCCTAACGCTGGCCTCATGGCGGCGCCGTTTCGGCCCGCCGCGAGGCCAGCCCTTGTCCGTCGAACCGCGTCGCGAGCCCGAGTCTTTTTGCGCGCGATCGCCTCGCGATCTGCGGCGCCGGCCCGTGCGCGTCCTCGCTCTGCTGCTCGGCGGCGTCGCCGGCTTCGCGTCCTGTGGCGCGGCGCTGGCGCAAAGCGCGGATTTCCGGCCCTCGACCTATGATTCAGAAACCGCGCCTGTTCGC
>NZ_JAYSBG010000184.1:0-6840 GCF_041915505.1 Rhodoblastus sp.
CGCCGCGCGAACTCCTCCTTGGAGATGAAATGATAATGGATGCCGTCGGCCTCGCTCGACCGGCGCTCGCGCGTCGTCACCGAAATGGACAGACGCAGGTCGAGGTCCTGCTTCTGCAGCAGCAGGCGCGTCAGCGTGGTCTTGCCCGCGCCCGAGGGCGAGGAGAGAATGAGCATCAGCCCCCGGCGTCCGCCCGAGGCCCCCGTCGCCAAGCTTTCCATTGGTTCACTCGATATTTTGCGCCTGCTCGCGCAATTGCTCCACTTCGACCTTCAGTTCCAGGCCGATTGCCGTCAAGGCGGCGTCATTCGATTTCGCGCAGAGCGTATTGGTCTCGCGGCCGAATTCCTGCGCCAGAAAATCCAGCCGGCGGCCGACCGCGCCACCCTCGGCGAGCAATTTGCGCGCGGCGGAGACATGCGAGACCAACCGGTCCAGCTCCTCGCGAATATCGGCCTTGGCGGCCATCAGCATGGCCTCCTGGTGCAGGCGGGCCTCATCGAGCCGCCCGCTTTCGGCGATAAGCGAGAGGGCCGCGCGCAGGCGCTCGCGCACGGCGGCGGGATGGCGCGCCGGACAGAGATCGGCGGCCTTGGCGAGATCGCCGATGCGGTCGAGCCGCTGGTGGAGAAAAGCCGCCAGCGCCGCGCCCTCGCCGGAACGCATCGCGCCCAATTGCCGAAGAACGCGGTCGAGCCCGGCGAGAATATCCGTTTCCGCCGCGGCCAAAGCCTCGTCATTGTCCTCGGATTCGACCGTCTCGATCACGCCGCGCACGTTGAGCAGACCGTCGAGGCTGAGCGGGCCGATCGACTCCGGCCTTTTGAGATCGGCGAGCGATTCCATCAGATGGACCAGCAGATCGCGATTGAGCCGCGCCGAAACGGTCGAGCTCTCGCGCACCACCGACAGATTGGCGTAGCAAGCGCCACGCGTCAGGGCGGCGGAAATGCGCGTGCGGACCGGCTTGTCGAGCGCATCGAATCCGGGCGGCAGCCGCAGCCGCAGATCGAGCCCCTTGGAATTGACCGTCTTGATCTCCCAGCTCCAGCGATAGGGCGCGGAAAATCCCGCCTCCCTTGCGAAACCGGTCATGCTGGAAACCGCCATGTGAAATTCCCGCCCGCCGCTCAATCCGATGGCCCTGCCCGGCCACAGCGGCTCCTTCGGCTATAGCAGGATTCGACGGGAAAAAAGGAAGGATTTTCGGCCGCCGGCCGGAACCGCCCGCCAATTGCGCGACTCGCTGTAATTTCGCGACTTTCTCTAATTGCGCGATTTGGACGGCGCATCCGGCTTGGCGCCCGGCAGGTCGACTGATTTGGCGCTGTTGAGATCCCAGCTCTTATTGAGCAGCGGATCGAGCGGGGTGCCTTCGGCCGCGTCATAGATGCGCGGCTTGCCATTGGGCGCGGCATTGGCGATGGCGCCGCCGCCATTGCCCAGCGCGCTGGTTTCGACCGGCGCCGCCGGCCCGTCGAGATCGGCCGCCGCGACGGTTGTCCGACCGCCCCGTTCGGCCGGATTTGGCGCGCCGGGCGCCATCGTGTCCTCGGCCGGGCCGTCGAGATTGTTCTCCGCCTGCGTGACGCCGCCGAGTTGCACGTCGCCCAGCGCTTGCGCGAACTGGACGCCGCCGACCCCGCTCTGGGCCGGGATGAAATCCGCCAGCCTGACGGGCGCCGGCGACGCGCCGGGCAGGACGGGCGCGACCCGCGCAATGAAATCCGGATCGAGGTTGAGCCGCGCCGGCGAAGGCGCGCGCGCCTGATGACGCACCGCGAATTCGGGCTCGGTCGGCGCGAAGCCATATTGGCGATACGGGCCCAGCCACGCGCCCTTGTCCCGAGCGGGGGGCGTGGCCGGCGGCGGCTGAATTGTCGCTCCCGCCGGGGCCTGAGGCGCGCCGGGGGCGGCCGGCTGCGCGCCGCCGGGCTGCGCCGGGCCCTTGGGTTTGTTGGTCTGCTCGATCTGCCGCCAGCGCTGCACGTTGCGGTTATGCGCGTCGAGGCTGTCGGCGAAGACATGGCCGCCCGTGCCGTCGGCCACGAAATAAAGATCCTGTGTGCGCGACGGATTGGCCACCGCCTCCATGGCGGCGCGGCCCGGATTGGCGATCGGCCCCGGCGGCAGGCCGTCGATCACATAGGTGTTGTAGGCGCTCGCCGCGTCGATATCAGCGCGGGTGAGCGGGCGGCCCAGCGGCCCCTGCCCGCCGACCAGGCCATAGACGATGGTCGGGTCCGATTGCAGCCGCATGTGCTTGCGCAGGCGGTTGATGAAGACGGCGGCGACGCGCGGCCGTTCATCCGCCTTGCCGGTCTCCTTCTCGACGATCGAGGCGAGCGTGACCAGTTCGTAAGGCGAGGCCAGCGGCAGGTCGGAGGCGCGGCGGCGCCAGATTTCATCGAGCAGCGCCTTCTGGTCGTGGACCATTTTCTGCAGCAGCTTGTCGCGGCTGTCGCCGCGCTGGAACTTGTAGGTTTCCGGCAGCAGGGAGCCCTCGCGCGGCGTTTCGCGGATATCGCCGACGAGGAACTCGCTCTCGCGCAGGCGCTCGACGATCTGCTGGCTGGTCAGGCCCTCGGGAATGGTGAGGGAATGCAGGATCGCCTTGCCCGACACCAACGCGTCAATGACCTCCTGCAGCGAGGCGTTCTGCTTGAACAGATATTCGCCGGCCTTGAGCTTGGACCGCGCGCCTTCAACAAAGAGGGTCAAAGTGAACAGGAACGGGCTGTCGATGACGCCCTGCGTCTGGAGCTGATCGATGATCTGGTCGGAATCCGACCCCTGCTGGATATAGACCACCTTGTCGGCGGCGAGCGGCCCCGGCGCGCGCACGGCGCGGTCGGCGAAGACGACGCCGATCCCGGCCAGGATCGCCAGCGCCAGCAGGAAGGTCAGGAAGCCCGAAATGGCGCCGAGACGCGAGGGCTTGCGCTTTTTTTCCGGCGGCGGCGGCGGCGCGGCCTCCGGATGCAGCGCCTCCGACGGGCTCCGCGCGCCACGGCGGCCGAACAGGCTCGCGCCCGCGCCTTCCGGTCGAGCGGATTTCGGCGTGTCGTCGACGCCTAGCCCGGCTTCTTCAGGTTCGTCGCTCATGCCTTTGACGCGCCTTGTCTGGACCCGCCGCCCGAGCGGGGGGACAATTCCGGCAGTTTGCCGGAATTTATGGCAAAATCAGGATCGGTCAGGCGAAACGCCGCATGATGAGCGAAGCGTTGGTGCCGCCGAAGCCGAAAGAATTTGACAGCACAATGTTAATTTCTCGCGACCGGGGCTTGTGCGGCACCAGATCGATCGCCGTCTCGAAAGCAGGGTTGTCGAGATTGAGCGTCGGCGGCGCAAGCTGATCGCGCATCGCCAGAATCGAGAAAATAGCCTCGACGGCGCCAGCGGCGCCGAGCAGATGGCCGACCGAACTCTTGGTCGACGACATGGAAATCGTGCTGGCCGCATTGCCGACCACCCGCTCCACCGCCGCCAGTTCGATGCCGTCCGCCATGGTCGACGTGCCGTGGGCGTTGACGTAATCGATGTCGGCCGGGGTGATGCCGGCGCGCTTGATCGCCGCCTGCATGCAGCGGAAGGCGCCGTCGCCGTCCTCGGCGGGCGCCGTGATGTGATGGGCGTCGCCCGACATGCCATAGCCGATGACCTCGGCATAGATGTGGGCGCCGCGCGCCTGCGCGTGCTCCAGCGATTCAAGCACCACGCAACCGGCGCCCTCGCCCATCACGAAACCGTCGCGGTCGCGGTCATAGGGGCGCGAGGCCGCCGTGGGGTTGTCGTTGAAGGCCGTCGCCAGCGCCTTGCACGCGGCGAAGCCCGCGATGCCGATCCGGTTGCAGGCCGATTCCGCGCCGCCGGCGACCATGACTTCCGCATCGCCCAAAGCGATGAGGCGGGCCGCGTCGCCGATAGCGTGGGTGCCGGTCGAACAGGCGGTGACCACCGCGTGATTGGGGCCCTTGAGACCATGCATGATCGAGACATGGCCGCCGATCAGATTGATCAGCCGGCCGGGCACGAAGAAGGGCGACACGCGGCGCGGGCCTTTCTCCTGCAGCACGAGCGAGGTCTCGTAGATGCCGCCGAGGCCGCCGATGCCGGAGCCGATCAGCACGCCGGTCTCGATCTGCTCCTGATAGGTCTTGGGCGCCCAATTGGCGTCCTTGAGCGCCTGAGTCGCCGCCGCGACGCCGAAAATGATGAAATCGTCGACCTTGCGCTGTTCCTTGGGCTCCATCCACTCGTCGGGATTGAAAGCGTCCGGCGCCGAGTCCGGCTTTCCTGCGCGGGGAACCTGCATGGCGATCTGGCAGGGCAGGTCCGAGACCTCGAACCCCTCGATCCGTCCCGCGCCGCTCTCGCTGGCGATAAGGCGCTTCCAGCTTTCCTCGACGCCGCTGGCCAACGGCGACACCATGCCCAATCCGGTAACGACGACCCTGCGCATAGGCTCCCTCGGGCTTATTGCTCGCATCGCGCCAGAAGCGCGACTCTCTACCGATTCACGCGCCGGGATCGTCCGACGCCCCCAATGTCAATCGCGCGCGTTCGACGCCAGGCCGAACGCGCGCGAAAAATTCATCCTGTGCCGGGATCAGCCCTGGGCCGTGGCCTTTTCCAGGAATTTCACGGCGTCGCCGACGGTCACGATGGTCTCGGCGGCGTCATCGGGAATCTCGACGCCGAATTCTTCCTCGAAAGCCATGACCAGCTCGACCGTGTCGAGCGAGTCGGCGCCAAGGTCGTCGATGAAATTGGCGCTGTCGACCACCTTGTCGGCGTCCACGCCGAGATGTTCGATCACAATCTTCTTCACGCGCTCGGCGACATCGCTCATTTCTGGTTTCCTCGTTATCTTGAACTGACGGCGCGCCTAAGGGCCGAGGCGCGCGTAAGGGAGTGACGGACCGCCGCCGCGAACATTTCGTCTCGTGCGAAATCTCACTGGTTGGAACGCACAAACCGAGGCTTGCTAACATACTTCCGTCACGATTGCGAGGCCCCGCCCCCGTTTAACGCGCGGCGGCGCGGGCCTGGCCGCAACGCACTCAAATCATTGCCATTCCGCCGTTGACGTGGAGCGTCTGGCCGGTGACGTAGGCGGCTTCGGCGCTGGCGAGATAGACGCAGGCCGCGCCGATATCCCCGCCTTGTCCGAGATGGCCGGCGGGAATCGTCGCGAGAATGGCTTCCTTCTGTTTATCGGTCAACACGTCGGTCATCGGGCTGGCGATGAAGCCGGGCGCGACGCAATTGACCGTCACGTTGCGCGAGGCCACCTCGGCGGCGAGCGACTTGCTCATGCCGATCAGGCCGGCCTTGGAGGCGGCGTAATTGGCCTGCCCGCCATTGCCGGTGACGCCGACGATCGAGGTGATGTTGACGATGCGGCCGTAGCGGCGCTTCATCATGCCCTTGAGCACGGCGCGCGACAGGCGGAACGCCGAGGTCAGATTGACGGTCAGCACCGTCTCCCAATCCTCGTCCTTCATGCGCAGGAACAGGCCGTCGCGGGTCACGCCGGCGTTGTTGACCAGAATGTCGAGCGGGCCGGCGAGCGCCTCGGCCTCGGGGACGAGCTTTTCGACGGCTTCTGCGTCCGAGAGGTTGGCCGGCGCCACAAAAGCGCGGTCGCCCAGTTCCGCTGCCAGCGCGTCAAGCGCCTCGCACCGCGTGCCGGACAGCACGACTTTCGCGCCTTGCTGGTGCAGCGCGCGGGCGATCGCGGAGCCGAGGCCGCCGCTGGCGCCGGTCACAAGCGCGACGCAATTGCTCAGATCGAACATGAAAAACTCCGGATAAAGCATTATACAGTCAGCGAAAAGCTTTCGACCTCGGCCGGGATGCCGACATTCAGCGACCGCGCGCCTTCCGCCGTGCGCTTGACCAGACCGGCGAGAACCTTGCCCGCGCCGACTTCGACGAACAGATTGACGCCCTGCTTGTGCATGTAGCCCATGCATTCGCGCCAGCGGACCGCGCCGCAGACCTGAGCGACCAGCAGCTTGCGGATCTCGTCCGGGTCGCGCACGGGCGCGGCGGTGACATTGGCCACGACATCGACGACCGGCGCCTTGATTGTCGTTTCGGCGAGCGCGGCGCGCATGGCCTCGGCGGCGGGCGCCATCAAGGCGCAATGGAAGGGCGCGGAAACCGGCAGCAGCATGGCGCGCTTGATCCCGTTTTCCCGCGCGATTTCAATGGCCGCCTCGACCGCCTTTTTGGCGCCCGAGACGACGATCTGGCCGCCGCCATTGTCATTGGCGACCTCGCACAGGGCGCCGGAGGCGGCGGTCGCCTCGCCGGCGATCTTCTTGGCCTGATCGGGCTCGGCGCCGAGCAAAGCCGCCATGGCGCCCTCGCCGACCGGCACGGCCTTCTGCATGGCCTGACCGCGCAGGCGCAACAGCCGCGCGGCGTCGGACACGGTCAGCGCGCCGGCGGCGGCGAGCGCGGAATATTCGCCGAGCGAATGGCCGGCGACGAACGCCGCGTCGCGGGCGAGGTCCACGCCCTTTTCGGCCTCAAGCGCGCGCAGGGCGGCGAGGCTGACGGCCATCAAAGCCGGCTGGGCGTTGGCGGTCAGCGTCAGTTCGGCGGCCTCGCCCTCGAACATCAGGCTGGAAAGCTTTTCGCCGAGCGCCGCGTCCACTTCCTCGAACAAAGCGCGCGACGCCGGAAAGGCTTCGTAAAGCGCTTTGCCCATGCCAATCGCCTGAGAACCCTGGCCCGGAAAGAGAAATGCGACGGTCACTTGCGACTCTGCCTCGTTTTGCTTCAATTGGCGCTCGCCAATGGCGCCCCCCGCCGCGCGTGTCAAGGCAA
>NZ_JAYSBG010000185.1:0-6785 GCF_041915505.1 Rhodoblastus sp.
GCTCTTGCTCGGCGCCGGCGCGACGGTGCGCACGAAGATCTTCTGGCCTTGGGCGGTCTGTTCGGTCAGGGCGGCCTCGGCCGCGCCGCGGCTCCACAGCACCCGCACGGCGCCGATGACGAGGATCACGCCGAACACGAGGCCGAACAGCACCGCCGTGCGCCACACCGCGCGGCGCTTCGGGAAATGCATAGCCCCGTCTTCATTGCGGATGCCAAGGGATTGATGGGTGTCTTTCGTCATGGCGCATGGGCTCTGCGGCGGAAGGAATGCGCGCCGGCGAAGACCAGCGGCACGAAAAGCAGGGTCGAGAAAGTTGCGAAAACAAGGCCGCCGATCACCGCGCGGCCCAAAGGCGCGTTCTGCTCGGCGCCTTCGCCGAGGCCGAGCGCCATGGGAATCATGCCAACGATCATGGCGAAGGCGGTCATAAGCACGGGACGGATACGGGTCGCGCCGGCTTCGAGCGCCGCCGCCAGCGGCGGTTCGCCATGGGCGAGCCTTTCACGGGCGAAGGCGACCATCAGCACCGAATTGGCGGTGGCGACGCCCGTGGTCATGATCGCGCCGGTGAGGGCCGGCACCGAAAGCGGCGTTCCGGTGAGAAACAGCATCCAGCCGATGCCGGCGAGCGCGGCGGGCAAGGCGCTGATGATGATGAGCGGATCGAGCAGCGACTGGAAATTGACCACCAGCAGCAGGTAGACGAGCACGATGGCGACCAGCACGCCGGCTCCCAGCCCGATATAGGAGGTCTGCATGGTGGCGACCTGTCCGCGCACCGCGATTTCGGAGCCGCGCGGCAGAGAGGGACGCATGTCGTCGACGAGCTTCTGGATGTCGCGCGAAACCCCGCCGAGATCGCGGCCCTCGACGCTGACATAGAGATCGATCACCGGGCGCAGGTTGAAATGCGACACGATGGCCGCCTCGACGCCCGGATCGACCGTGGCGAGATTGCCGAGCAATTGCGGCGCGCCGCCGGCGCCGGCGTTGATCGGCGTGCTCAGGATGTCGTCGACGGAATTGATGCGATATTGCGGCGTCTGGGCGGTGATGTTGTATGAGATCCCGTTCTTCGGGCTAAGCCAGAAGGTCGGCGTGGTCTGGGCGCTGCCCGACAGCGAGATCAGCACGTTCTGCGCGACGCTCGAGGCGTTGAGATTGAGTTGCTGCAGCCGGGTGCGGTCCATGGTCAGCCTCAGCGAGGGCAAATCGAGCCTTTGCAGGATATGGACGTCGACGGCGCCTGGAATTTTCTTGACCTCGTCCGCGAGCTTGGCCAGCCGCGCGAAGCTGTCGTTGGCATTGGCGCCGACCAGCTGGACGTTGATCGCTGCCGGCTGGCCGAAATTGAGGATCTGGGTGATGATGTCGGCTGGCTGGAAGAAGAATTCAAGGCCGGGGAAACGCTCGGGCAAGGTCTTGCGCAGCCTGTCGATATAGACGCGGGCGGGACGATGCTCGGGCGACAGCGCGATCATGATTTCGGCGTCGAGCGTGCCGATGGTGCCGGCATTGCTATAGGACAGGTTGATGCCGGAATAGGGCAGGCCGATATTGTCGACGATGCTGACGAGTTCCTCGGTAGGAATCTGCGTGCGGATGAAGGAATCGACCTCGTCGGCGATCCGTGCGGTCTCCTCGATGCGGGTGCCGGTCGGCGCGCGCATGTGCAGACGGATGCTGGTGGAGTCGACGGCCGGGAAGAAATCGCGGCCAAGGGTCGTATAAAGGCCGAGCGAGGCCGCCCAGAAGGCGAAAAAGGCGAGGCCGACCATCTTTCGACGCGTGAGCAGCATGCTGAGCAGGACAACGTAAAGCCCACGCAGTTTCTCGAAACCCGCATTGAAACCGTGGTGAATGCGGTCGAATACGTTTTTCGGGCCGTGCGACTCCTCGGGCGTCCTCAGCAGCAGCAGCGCCATGGTCGGAACCAGCGTTCGCGACAGTATATAGGAAGCGAGCATGGCGAAGACCACGGCTTCCGCCAGCGGCACGAACAGAAATTTCGACACGCCGGTCAGGAAGAACATCGGCGTGAAGACGATGCAGATGCAGAGCGTCGAGACCAGAGCGGGAAGCGCGATCTCGCCGGCGCCCTCGTAGATCGCGTCATAGGCCGGCTTGCCCATGTGGAGGTGGCGCTCGATGTTCTCGATCGTCACCGTCGCATCGTCGACCAGAATGCCGACCGCCAGCGCCAGGCCGCCGAGCGTCATGATATTGATGGTCTGGCCGATGAAATCCAGCACCACCAGCGAGGACAGGATCGACAGCGGGATCGACACCGCGATGATCAGGGTCGCGCGCCAATTGCCAAGGAACAGCAGGATCAAGGCAGCCGTCAGGCCGGCGGCGATCAGAGCCTCGTGCAGCACGCCGGAAATGGCGGCGCGAACATAGACCGATTGGTCGAACAGCAGCTTGACGTTGATTTCCTGCGGAATGAGCTTTTGCGCTCGCGGCAGGGTTTCTTTCAGCGTCGAGACGATATTGAGCGTCGAGGCCGAACCCTGCTTGATGACCGACATCAGCACGCCGCGCACGCCGTCGAGGCGCACGACATTGGTCTGGGGCGAGAAGCCGTCGCGGACATGGGCGACCTCGCGCAGATAGGTCACTGCGCCATTGACGGTGCGGACCGGGATATTGTTCAGCTCCTCGACCGAACCCGGCGCGCCATTGAGGCCGACAGCGAATTCGGTCGGCCCGATCTTGGCCGTTCCGGACGGCAGGATCAGGTTCTGCGCGCTGACGGCGTTGACCACGTCCAGCGGCGACAGTCCCTTTGCCAGCATGGCCTGCGTGTCGAGATCGACCGAGATGATGCGCTGCTTGCCGCCGAAGGGATAGGGAATGGCGACGCCGGGAATGGTGACGAGCGGCGGGCGCAGGACGTTGAAACCATTGTCGAACAAAGCCTGTTCGGGCAGCGTCTGGCTCGACAGGGCGAGCTGGGTGACAGGAATGGCGGAGGCGGAATAGGTAATGATGAGCGGCGGCGTCGATCCCGGCGGCAGGCTTTTCAGCATGACCTGCTCGCTCGCCAGCGTCTGGGCGATCGCCGTGCCGATATTGGCGCCGGGCTGGAAGAAGATCTTGATGACGCCGACGCCGTTGTAGGACTGCGACTCGACATGTTCGATATCGCTGACCGTGGTGGTCAGGATACGCTCCGCTGGGCCGATGATGCGAAAGCCCATCTCCTGCGCCGACAACCCGGTATAGTTCCAGATGACGCTGATAACCGGGATATTGATGTCCGGCAGGATGTCCGTCGCCATGGTCAGCAGGACATAGGGCGTCGCCAGAACGATCAGCAGCGCCATGACGATGAAGGTATAGGGGCGCTGAAGCGCTACTCTGACGATCCACATGCGAAAGCCGAGGTCCAGGTGACCGCTGAATCAAAAAAGGGCGGCTCCTTATACCAGCAAGTTCCGCGGTGCAAAAAAGAGAGGCGGTCTCGATGCTTGCGGGAGGGCAGGCGGTCCTTTGCGCGCACGCATCGGTCTCGCGCCGGAAAACGCCACATTGCGGAGAAAATTCTCCCATAAGGCGCGCGCGAGGATTTTTGGGCGTTCTTCCGCCCTGGTGTGGAAGCATTTTCTATGGGGAAAAGGCAGGCCGTCGCGCTCGCCGATCAGCGGGACGCCGGGCGACCGCTGAAACGAGCCGAGAGGGCCTCGACGAAATCGTCAGCCCGGCGTTTCGGGGCGTCGCGGAGGCGGGCAGTGTCCCCCGCCGCTGTGCGAGCCAAGGCGCGCTCGGTTCGATGAAGGCCTATCGCCGCCGGGCGAAAAAGTCGTCCACACGCTCGGGTGGCGCCGTTTCCGGCCGATGGCTTTCCATCGCGCGCTCCCGATTTCGCGGAGCGCGTAGAGCAGAGCGATGGATCTCGGCGAGCGGCCAGATGCAGCGCGCCGGTCTGTCGGTCTCAGCCAAATTTGAACAGGATGCCGTAGCCGCCGCGCGGATAGTTCCAGGTGATGTCGCCGGATTCCTCGCAGAGCACGCGGCAGGTGCCGCATTCGAGGCAGCCGTCGGCGGTCAGCTCGACCTGGCCGGTTTCGGCCAGCGAATAGCAGCCGGCCGGGCACAGATGGGTCATGGCCAGCAGGTTCTGCGACGGCTTTTCATGCGGCTTGACTTGGATATGGGGTTGGCCGGAATCGACCAAATAGCGGTTCTGGAAGAGTTTTTCCTCAACCTTCTGGAACTGGCCTTCGAGTGACATGGACATCTCCCCTTTCGCTGCAGGAAGTTCGGCGGCGCCGATCAGCGCCTTATTTCAACACCAGGCATTACCGCCATGCGCGGGCGAGGCGGAAAGCGTCGCCGATCAGGCCGAACGTGCCGCGCGCCTTGCGGAACCGGCTGACGGTGTCTTTTTCCTTGTCGATCTTCGGCTTGCCGTCGACGCGGACGAAATTCTCCATCGCCTTGGAGACAAGCTGCGGATAGGTCAGGAACAGGTTCTGGGCCTGGGTGTGAAGAAGCTCGGGCATGTCCTTGTACTTCTTCAGGTCCTTCAGGACGAAACTCTCCTCCAGCATTTTCTTGTAGAGCGAGAGATTGGCCGCATTCATCGGCTCGCGCCGCGACTTGATCTGGAAGATCGCCTCGCCGGCGATGCGGCCGGAGGTCATGGCGAGGTTGGAGCCCTCGCGATGGATGGCGTTGTTGAGCTGGCCGGCGTCGCCGCAGATCACCCAGCCGTCGCCATATAATTGCGGAATGGCCTTGTAGCCGCCTTCCGGAATGAGATGGGCGGCATATTCCTTGACCTCGGAGCCGGCGAGCAGCGGCGCGACGGACGGATGGCGCTTGAAAGTGTCGAGCAATTGCGCCGGCGACGTCTCGCTCTGGGCGAAGTCGGACACCAGGCAGCCAATGCCGACCGAAATGCTTTCCTTGTTGGTATAGATGAAGCCCATGCCGGCCATGCCTTCGGAAATGGTTCCGGCGGCCTCGATCACGGCGCCTTCGTCGCCCTTGATGTTGAAGCGGGCTTCGATGACTTCCGGCGGCAGGAAATGCATTTCCTTGACGGCCAGCGCGACATGGGCGGCCTTCGGGCGCGGACGCAGTTCCGAGCGGGTGCCGAGGAGACCGTTGACGCCTTCTGCCAGCACCACGACATCGGCATGGACCGGGCCGCCCGAGCGGTCGGTGCGCACGCCCACCACCTTGCCGTAAGCGTCGCGGATCAGTTCGATTGCCGTGGTCTCGCACAGCAGGATCGCGCCCTGCGCCTGCGCCTGTTTGGCGAACCAGCGGTCGAATTGCGAGCGGATGATGGTGTAGCGGTTCGGCTTCTCCTCGTTGAAGTCGTCGTTCCGGTAATGCATGCCAGTATGCGCTTTGTCGGTCATGAACCAGAAGCGCTGTTCGATCAGCCGGCGCTCCAGCGGCGCCTCATTGCGGAAATCCGGCACGATCTTTTCCAGCATGTCGGCATAGAGAATGCCGCCCTGCACATTCTTGGAGCCGGGATATTCGCCGCGCTCGAGCTGGAGCACCTTGAGACCGCGCGAGGCCATCGTATAGGCCGCCGCATTGCCGGCCATGCCGGCGCCGATGACGATCGCGTCGAATTTTTCGTCGATCATTGTTAGCTCCTCGAGCACATTCCCGAAAACTTGCAGACTTTTCGGATCAGAATATGCGTTGAATAAGGGTTCACCCGGCGAGCCGGTCTTTGGAATGGGGGGAAAGCCGCTTGCGGAACGCCTCGGTGAGGGCGGGCAGGAAGCGGATCGCGTCGGTCACGATGCCGAGATGGGCGAAATCGAAGATCGGCGCGTTCTTGTCGGTATTGATCGCCACGATCAGATCGGCGCCCTCGACGCCGACGCGATGCTGGATCGCGCCCGAAATGCCGGCGGCGATATAGAGCTTCGGCCGGATGGTCTTGCCGGTCTGGCCGATCTGGCGGTCCGAGGTCACCCAACCCTTCTGGATCAGCGGGCGGGAGGCGCCGAATTCGGCGCCGAGCACCGAGGCGAGATTTTTCACGAGCTGGAAATTTTCCGGGCTCTGCAGGCCCATGCCGCCGGCGACGACCACATCGGCGAAGGCCAGGTTCGACTTGTTGGAATCGCGATCCGGCACGAAACTCAGAATCTTCGTGATGATGTCCGATTCCTGCAAGTCGATGGCGAAAGGCACGATGCGGCCTTCGCGTCCGTCCTGACGCTCCGGCATCGCCATGACGCGCGGACGGATGGTCGCCATCTGCGGGCGATAGTTCAGCGTGTAGATGGTGCAGAGCAGGGAGCCGCCGAAGGTCGGGCGGGTCGCGGCGAGCGACTTGTCGTCGTCCACGTTCAATTCGGTGCAATCGGCGGTCAGGCCCGTCAGCAGCGTTGTGGCGACCGAGCCGGCGAGATCGCGGCCGAGCGTGGTCGCGCCGAGCAGCAGGATTTCCGGCTTGTGCGCATTGACCAGCGCCGTCAGCCCCTTGGAATAGGGCTCGTTGCGGTAGTCGGCGAGCACCGGATTTTCGACGATGTAGCAAAGGTCGGCGCCATAGGCGAAGGCTTCCTGCGCGGCGTGCTTCACATCCTCGCCCGGAGGACCCATCACGACGCCGGCCAGTTCGACGCCGAGCTTGTCGGCCAGCTTGCGGCCTTCGCCGAGCAGTTCGAACGACACGGGATGCACGACGCCGCGCTCCATCTCCATGAACACCCAGACGTGCTTGTGATCGCGATATTTCTCCGGCAGCTCCTTCTTCATCGAAGCGCGGCTGCCTGCCGCCTGCGGCGCGGGTTTCTGGT
>NZ_JAYSBG010000186.1:0-6771 GCF_041915505.1 Rhodoblastus sp.
GCTCGACGCCGACGATCAGGAGCGGGGACGGATCATTTCGGTCGAGCCGAAGGAAATCGATTATCAGGAACGCGTCCGGGCCTATGGAAGCGTCCTGCCGCTCGACCGCCTGACGGCGCTTTACAACAGCTCTTCCGCCGCGGCGAAACAGCTCAAGGCGGCGGAAACGAAGCTCTCCGCCTCTCATACCGCAAATGTGCGGGCGCAAAATTTGCTGAAGGTCGCGCCTTCCGCCGTTGCGCAGGCCGAGGCGGCCGAGGCCGCCGAGAAGATCGACGAATCCGCCGTTGATGCGGCAAAGGACCAGGTTGAAGCAGTCAATAATGTTGCGGCGCAAGACTGGGGGCCGCTCCTTGGTCCCGCCATCGCAGCCCATGCGCCGCTCGCTGAAGATCTCATCCTTCGCAAGTCGGCCCTGTTGCAACTGACGCTGCAGCCCGGCGCCGTCGCCGAGCCGCCCGCCAGGATCGCAATTACTTTCGGCGGCGGTGAAACGGCGGAAGCGGAATTCGTCTCGCCAGCGACCCAGACCGATCCGAAACTGGCGGGCCCGAGCTATTTCTATGTCCTGCCCGCGACGCCATCCGCTTTGGCCGGAGCGAGCGTGACCGCCTCCGTGCCGAAGGGCGAGGCGAAGCCAAGCGTCGTCCTGCCGTCGTCGGCCATCGTCTGGCAGTCGGGCAAGCCGTGGATCTATGTCAAGGCGGCGGCCGACCGCTACGAACGCCAGCCGCTCGACGACGATGCGGTTCCCTCGGGCGACGGCGGCTATATCGTGCCGGCGGACGACTGGCCGCGCGGGCAATCCATCGTCGTCGAGGGCGCCCAGGCTTTGGCGACCGAAGAGTCGAAAGCGCATAAGCGTCGCGACGAGGACGATGACTAATGGAGGCCGTTCGTCCCGGAGGCCCGGCCGGAATCCAGGCGACGATCATTTCGACGGCGATCCGCTATCGCCAAATCGTCCTCGCGCTCTGCATGCTGCTGCTGTTCTATGGCGGCCTGTCGATCAGCCGCGCAAAATATGACGTCTTTCCGGAATTTTCGCCGCCGCAGGTGAATATTCAGACGGAGGCGCCGGGTCTCGCCGCCGAGGAAATCGAGGCGCTGGTGACATTGCCGCTGGAGAGCGCGATCAATGGCGTCTCCGGCGTGCGCACCCTGCGCTCGACCTCGATGCAGGGCCTGTCCACGATCAATGTGATCTTCGAGCCCGGCAGCGACATCTATCTCGACCGTCAGATCGTCGCCGAACGCGTCGCCAGCGTCGCGCCCTTGCTGCCGGCGGGGGTGAGGACGCCGGTCCTGACGCCGCTGACCTCGTCGAGCAGCACGGTGCTGATCGCGGGCCTGACGTCCAAGACGCGCAATCTCATGGATGTCCGCTCGGCGGCCGATTGGCTGGTGCGGCCGCGCCTGCTCGCTGTCCCCGGCGTGGCCAAGGTCGCTGTTTTCGGCGGCGAGACGCGCTCGTTGCAAATCCAGATTCGCCCCGACGACCTCGTCCGCCTCGGGATCGGCGTCGAGGATGTCGCCGCCGCCGCCCGCAAGGCGACAGCGATCCAGGGCGCCGGCGTTCTCGACACAATCAACCAGCGCATCAATCTGCGCAGCGCCGGTCAGGCCGTGACGCCGGAGCAGATCGGGCGGACTGTCGTCGCAACCAGCGGCGCCAACCGGATTCTGCTGTCCGATGTCGCAACGGTCGCCAATGCCCCGGAAACGGCGATCGGCGGCGCCTCGGTCATGGGCCGTCCGGGCGTCGCGCTGCTGATCTCGGCGCAATATGGCGCCAATACGGTCGAGGTGACCCGCCGCGTCGAGGACGCGCTCGCCACCTTGCGCCCGGCGCTGGACAAGGAGGGGATCGACCTCGACCAGACCCTGTTCCGTCCGGCCAATTTCATCAATGTGGCGATGCGCAGCGTCGGCGACGCGCTGCTGCTCGGCGGCGTGCTGGTCATCGTCGTCCTGTTCCTGTTCCTGTTCGATTGGCGCACGGCGGCGATTTCCTGCGTCGCCATTCCGCTGTCTCTGATGGCGGCCGTCATCGTGCTCAACAGCCTCGGCATGACCTTCAACGCGATGACGCTCGGCGGCCTCGCCATAGCCATCGGCGAGGTGGTCGACGATGCGGTGATCGATGTCGAAAACATTGTCCGCCGCCTGCGCGAAAATCACCAGAAAGCGACGCCGCGCCCGGCGGCTGCGGTCATTCTCGACGCCTCGCTCGAAGTCCGCAGCGCCGTCGTCT
This sequence comes from Rhodoblastus sp., assembly GCF_041915505.1. Taxonomy (GTDB): domain Bacteria; phylum Pseudomonadota; class Alphaproteobacteria; order Rhizobiales; family Beijerinckiaceae; genus Rhodoblastus. The sequence goes on from NZ_JAYSBG010000186.1 coordinate 2,255, forward strand.
ACGCCACTTTCATCGTGATGCTGGTCTTCGTCCCGGTGCTGACCCTGCCGGGCCTGGCGGGACGTTTCTTCGCGCCGCTCGCTTTTGCCTATCTGCTGGCGCTCATCGCCTCGCTGGTCACGGCGCTGACCGTGACGCCGGCTCTCGCCATGATCCTGCTTGCCAAGGATAAAAAGTCGGCGGCGGAGGCCGAGAAGCCGCCGCCGGTGGTGCGGCTGATCCGAGAGCCCTATGAACGCCTGCTCGCGAAAATCACCCGCTTTCCCACCGCCGTCATGGCGGGCGCGGCGGCGACGACGCTTGGCGGCTTGCTGCTGCTGCCTTTGTTCGGCAGCGCCTTCCTGCCGGAATTCAAGGAGGGGCATTACACGCTGCATCTGACGGCGGCGCCGGGGACCTCGATCGCGGAATCCCTGCGCATGGGCCGGCTGGTGACCGATATCCTGAACGATCTGCCCTGGGTCCGCTCGGTCTCGCAGCGCGTCGGCCGGGCCGAACTCGCCGACGACACCAGCGGCACGCAGGCCAGCGAGATCGAAGTCGATTTGAAGCCGGGCCTCTCCGGCGCGCAATTGAGCAAGGCCGATCACGACATCCGGGAGAGCCTTTCCGAATTCCCCGGCATGACTTTTTCGCTCAAGCCGTTCCTGACCGAGCGCGTGGAGGAAACGCTCTCTGGCGCGACAGCGGCGGTCGCGGTCAATATCTATGGCAATGAATTGCCCGCGCTCGACGCCGCCGCGGCGAAAATCGCCGAGGTCATGGGCCAAGTGCCGGGAGGGCGCGACGTGCGCCTGCGCGCGGCGCCGGAGACGCCCGAGCTCACGATGAAGCTCCGCGACGAGGAGCTCATCCGCTGGGGGCTGCAGCCGGTCGACGTCATGGGCGCAATCCGGACGGCCTTTCAGGGCGATGTCGTCGGTCAGGTCTATGACGGCATCCGCGCCTTCAATGTCGTCGCGGTGCTGGATCCGGCCAGCCGCAATAGCGTCGCCAAAATTTCGGAACTGCCGCTGCGCACGCCTGGCGGCGCCTTTGTGTCGCTCGGCCAGGTCGCGGATGTGACCCAGACGACGGGCCGGTCGCAGGTCGATCATCTCGGCGCCCGCCGCATCGTGACGGTGCTGGCGGATGTGTCCAATGGCGACGTTTCCTCTTTCGTCGCCAAGGCGAAAAAGGCCGTCGCCGCGAAAGTCACTCTGCCGAAAGGCGTTTATGTCGAATTTTCCGGCTCGGCCGAAGCCGATGCGCAGGCGCGGCGCGATCTCGCCATTTATGCGTCGATGGCTTTCGTCGGAATCGTGCTGATCCTGTCGATCATCACCAAGAGCTGGCGCAATCTCGTTCTCATTCTCGCCAACGCCCCCTTCGCTTTGGTCGGCGGCATCGTCGCCGCTTATGTCAGCGGCGCGGTGCTTTCAATCGGCTCGATGGTCGGTTTCGTCGCTCTCTTCGGCATTTCGCTGCGCAATTCCATCATGATGATTTCCCATTTCGAACATCTCGTCATGGTTGAACGCCTGCCCTGGGGATTGGAAACGGCGATCAAAGGCGCCGGCGACCGCCTGACGCCGATCGTCATGACATCGCTCGTCACCGCGCTCGGGCTGGCGCCTTTGGCCATGGGAATGGCCGAACCCGGCCGAGAGGTTCAGGGGCCGATGGCGGTGGTCATTCTGGGCGGGCTGTTCAGCTCATTTCTGCTCAATCTCCTCGTCCTGCCGACCCTGACGCTGCGCTTCGGACGTTTCGGCTGATTGGCGGCTTACGCCGGCTCCGCACTTTGCCGCTCCTCGGCGAGGGACGGCGTTTCAGGGAGCCGCCACGAACGATGAAGTCAACGCGATCATCGAGGAATGTGGCGACGATCCGGGCCGTCTTGGCGATCTTTTTGGCGATCGAAGGATCTTGCCCGGCCTCGAAAACGTCATGGTAGCGCTTCAGCCTGACGTCAATTCGGCTTCACCTGAGGCTGAGGACAGCGGAAACGCCCGCCACGGATGCGCTGGCTGGCGGTCTCGACTGGATTTCTCGCTTGATGGAAACTGGGATCGTGATGCATCCTTCCAGGGCTAGCGGAGCTCTCAGAACCGGGAGGGCGTGATCGATAAGCGCGGATTTCTGGGCTGGGCGGCGAGGATTCTCAGCGCCGCAGCGACATTGGCGTCAGGCGGCGCCGTGGCTGCGTCCGATGGACGCAAGCTCTCGCAGGAGCGCGACAGCGACTTCTTCCGCTGGTTTCATCTCGCGCCGACAGGCGTGTCGAGCCCCGGCGACAATGGCCAATGGATCGAGTTCCGGCCGGAGAGCGCCGAATTCGGCCCGCTTGTCGAAGTCGCGGCGCTAACCGACGCCGACGACGTCATCCACGCGACTCGATTGTCAGTCGCACGGAGTTTCATCGAGGGCCGCAACGCGCCATTTGCGCGCGACATCGTCAAAAGCTTTCTGGCCTGGGCCGCGCCGACGCCGCGGACGGAGGATCTTGCGCTGCTGATCGCCCACTTCGAGGATCCACGGCTCGGCGCGCACGGAACGATCTTGGTAGGCCCGGATGCGCCGAAGACGCCGGCTGAGCCGGACAGGACGGGCGGCCTCGATGTCTATTTGGGCCGACGGGACGAGGCCGACCTCGCCGCTGGGCCGCTGGGCCTGCGTTTCTCGAATGACGGCCCAGCGAACCAAAGGCGGTTTCGGATCGACGTTGACGGTCGCTGAGCAAAGGTTTTTGGAACGCGTGGCGTACACCACGCATCCTTCCGCCGCGCTTTGGCGGCATCCTGTCCTTCGCAGCGGCATTTCCGGGAATAGCCAATCCACGCCCGCTAGATGTGAGCTTGCAATAGGTTGTCCATCCGGGCCGGACCGAGGAAAGTGGAGTTGCGAAGCTTCACCTTTTCCCGGAGGCCCGGATGGACAACTTATTGCAAGCTCACATCTAGAGCATCGGGAGTTCGAATAGAATCGAGGGGGATTCCCGAGAGTGGGCATTTGTGATTCACTTAGTGTTGGAGGTGACTTGCGATGCCCAGACCGCTTTCGCAGGATATTCGTGAGCGCGTTGTGGCCTTTGTCGAGGCCGGTCACTCGCGCCGGGCGGCGGCGACGCATTTCCGGGTTTCGCCCTCGTTCGTGATCGATCTGGTCAAGGCCTACGGGGCGACCGGCAGCCTGGCTCCCAAGCCCAGACCTTCATCGCCGGTCTGCGTCACGACGGGTTGAGCGCGCCCTTCGTCATTGATGCGCCAATGAACCGGATCATCTTCGAGACCTACGTCGAGACCACGCTCGCGCCTGCGCTCACAAAAGGGGACATTGTCATCATGGATAATCTGGCCGCACACAAGAGCCCGGCCGCCGAGAAAGCCATCCAAGCCCGAGGCGCATGGGTTCTGTTCTTGCCAGCCTATAGCCCCGACTTCAATCCGATCGAGATGGCATTTTCAAAACTCAAGGCGCATCTGCGCGCAAGGGCCGTCCGAACAATCAACGAGCTCTGGCGCGCCATCGGCCATATCTGCAGCCTCTTCGAGCCAGACGAATGCAGAAACTACTTCGACGCCGCTGGATATGGATTCAAATGAATGCCCGATGCTCTAATGTCGCGGTTCGCCGGAGAAGGATGGCCCGAGGCCGTGGAAGGCTGAAAGTGAAACGCCCGCCCGCACATCCGGGGCGGGCGGGTGCCAAGACGGAAGTGCTCACCGGCGTAAGGCGTATGGCGCAGATGGAAAAGGAGGCCAACGTCAACGAACTGATGCTCGCCCATATTTCCGCCTGAGGCCACGCAAGCGAGCGGGAAGAGGCACCATCGGCACCAGCAGTCGAAGGATTCAAGCCATGACGCCAGCCGTATGGTCCTCGATGGGCCGATCAACGGCGTTTGGTTCCAAGCCTATATCGACCAGGTTCTGATCCCGACGCTTGCGCCCGGCGATATCGTCATCATGGACAATCTCGGCAGCCACAAGCGGCCGGGCATTCGCGCCGCAATTGAAGCGGTCGGCGCGAAGCTGTTCTATCTGCCGCCTTACAGTCCCGACTTCAATCCGATCGAAAAGGCCTTCTCCAAGCTCAAGGCGCTCCTGCGCAAGGCCGCCGAGCGAACGGTCGAACGACTTTGGACCGTTATCGGAGAACTCCTTCCGGCTTTCACGCCGCAGGAATGCGCAAATTTCTTCGCCGCCGCAGGATATGATCCGGTTTAAGCCGAACCCGCTCTAGCGACGTAACTTCAGCCAATCGCCAGGAAATCCAAAGGATGCGTCACCGGACGCTTACGAAAGGCGAGCTTCGCTTCCATGCCCTGGCCTTTGCGATAAAGCCTGGCGTCGGGGTCCGTCGTCGAAGCATGCGTCTCGTTCGAGCGCTTCTCGCCTTTGAAATCGACCTAGGTCCTAAACTCATAAACGGGATTCCCGCGACCGCGAAAGAATGATTCAAGGTTCCCTGTGATTCTGGGGGCTTTGATGACGCGTCGGCGTTTTGAACTGACCGATCGGGAATGGTCGATCATT
>NZ_JAYSBG010000187.1:0-6734 GCF_041915505.1 Rhodoblastus sp.
TCGATTCCGCGCGCGACCGATTCAATCAGATCGTCCGGCGAACCGACGCCCATCAGATAATGCGGCTTGTGCTCGGGCAGATGCGGCATGACCGTCTCGATCATGGCCAGCATGATCGCCTGCGGCTCGCCCACCGCGAGGCCGCCGACCGCCAGGCCGTGGAAATCCATATCGGCCAGCGCGCGGGCGCTTTCGATGCGCAGACCCGGCTCCGCACCGCCCTGCACAATGCCGAAACAGGCGTGGCCCGGCTGCTCGCCAAAAGCCTTGCGCGAGCGCTCGGCCCAGCGCAGCGACAGCCGCATGGCGCGCTCGGCCTCCTCCGGCGAACAGGGCAGCTTCACGCATTCGTCGAACTGCATCTGGATGTCCGAGCCGAGCAGGCGCTGGATTTCCATCGACCGCTCCGGCGTCAGCACATGGCGGGCGCCGTCGATATGGGACTGGAAGGTGACGCCGTTCTCGTCAAGCTTGCGCAGCTTGGCCAGCGACATGACCTGAAAGCCGCCGCTGTCGGTGAGGATCGGATGCGGCCAGTTCATGAAGGTATGCAGGCCGCCGAGCGCGGCGACGCGCTCCGCGCCGGGCCGCAGCATGAGATGATAGGTGTTGCCGAGCACGATATCGGCCCCGAGCGCACGCACCTGTTTGGGATACATGGCCTTGACCGTGGCGGCGGTGCCGACCGGCATGAAGGCCGGCGTGCGAATGGCGCCGCGCGGCGTGGAAATCTCGCCAAGACGGGCGCCGCCGTCCCGGGCGATCAACCGGAAGCCGAAAGTCTCGTTCATTCTGTCCTCAGGCGAGCGCCGCGCGCGCCGTGCTTTCGGCCTCCGCGAGACGCGCAAAGACGACGATCACGAAGGCCCTCTTGTCGAGATTGTAGATTTCCAGCGCGCGGCTTTCGCGCTCCAGAAAAGCCCAAGCCTCGGCATAAGGCGCCAGCGCGCGCGGGCCAAGCCCCCGGGCCAAGCCCCCCGCGTCATGCCGTCGCAGCGATGCGCCAAGCCAATCGAAGGCGGCGCGCAGAAAGGCGTCGAATTCGGCCGCGCCTTCCCGACCCGCCACGGAATCGGCGATGCGATGGACGTCTCGCCAATTGATGCGTGGCAGCGCGGCGAGCGCGCGCTCCGTCAATCCCCCGACGGGACTATCGCCGGCGGCGAGCAGGCGCAGGGCCTCGCGCGCCGAGCCCTTTGCTTGGCCGCAGGCGCGCGCGATGGCGTCGTCGGGGGCGACGAGTTCGGCGGCGTCGAGCGCCGCGCGCGTCGCCGCTTCCAGAGACGCCGGCTCCAGCGCCGGCAGCATCAGCAGGCGGCAGCGCGACCGGATCGTCGGCAGGATGCGCCCCGGATGGTGGGCCACCAGTAGGAACAGGCTGCGCGGCGGCGGCTCCTCGATCAGCTTGAGCAAGGCGTTGGCGCTATTCATGTTGAGATCGTCGGCGCTGTCGATGATCGCCATGCGCCAACCACCTTCGCCGGCGGCCTGCTCGAACAGGTGAATCGCGTGGCGCACGTCGTCTACCGTGATGCGCGTCGCGTGTTTCTTGGTCTTTTCGACCCATTCGCGCCGCAGCAGCGCGAGATCGCCGAAGGACAAGGCAGACAATTTGCGCGCGGCGGCGTGGCCGGGATCGACCGCAAGGCTTTCCGCCCGCTGGACCGCCGGCGCGGTCGGATCGGGATGAGCGGCGAGGAAGCGCGCCATGCGCCAGGCAAGCGTCGCCTTGCCGACGCCCTGCGGCCCGCCGACGATCCAGGCCTGCGGCAAGCGGCCGGCGCGATAGGCGCCGAGCAATTCCCTTTCGGCGCGCTGCTGGCCGAACAGGGCGAAGGTGTCGCGCGGATGCGGCGCCGGGGCGAACCGGTCGCTCTCCGGCGGCGCGTCATCCGCCGCCTTTACGCCCATTGCTTGCGTTCCGAGCCGAGCGAAGGCCATTTTTCGAGACAGGCCGACCAGAGCGCCGCGGCGACCTCGTCCTCGGCGCGCGCGGCGTCGATGACCCGGCAGCGCTCGGGCTCGGCGTCGGCGATTTCGAGGAACTTTTCGCGAAGCTGGGCGTGAAAGCTTAGGTCTTCGGCCTCGAATCGATCGGCCGCCTCCTGCCCGCGCCGCCGCCCCGCCCGCGCCATGCCGGCCTCGGGCGCGATGTCCAGAATGAAGGTGAGATCCGGCTGGACCCCGGCGAGCGTGACCCGTTCAAGCGTCGCCAGCATATTGTCTTCGGCGCCGCCGCGCGCGCCCTGATAGGCGCGGGTCGAATCGGCGAAGCGGTCGCACAGCACGAAGGCGCCGCGCGCCAAGGCCGGGCGGATCACCCGGTCGATATGGTCGATTCGCGCGGCGGAAAACAGCAACGCCTCGCCCATGGCGCCGAAATCGCGCGCCTTGCCGGCGAGAATGACCGAGCGCAGCTTTTCCGCCAGCGGCGTGCCGCCCGGCTCGCGCGTGACCACCACCTCCCGGACGCGATCACGCAGGGCGGCGGCGAGACGGCGGATCTGGGTCGATTTCCCCGCCCCTTCCCCGCCTTCGAAGGTGATGAACCGGCCCTTGCGCAAAAAGTCCCGCTCCCGAATCCCTTGGCCGGCGCGCTCGCCCGCCGACGGCGCAGTCTTAACGCGAAACCGGGCCCGTTCAAGGCGCCGAGGGCGCGCTCCCCGCCTCTTTCGGCGCCGTCGCGGCGGCCTGTCCGGCGGATTTCCGGTTGAGCGAACTCATCGCCGAGTTCAGCCCCTTGTGGAACAATTGCCGCCCCAATTCGAGCGCCGCGTCGCGGGCGCGCTGCGTCAGCGGGCCCTGATCGACCGCTTCGCCGGTCTTCAGCGGCACGTCGAGCGCGAGGCTGTCGCCGTGATAGATCTTCAGCCGCGCCACGGTCTGGCCGGCGGCGACGGGGGCGATCAGCGGCCCGACATAAACGATCTTGCCGGTCAGCTTGTCGGCCGTTCCACGGGGCGTCATGACCCGGATGGCGCTGCCCGAAACCAGCGGAACTTCGGTCTTCACGCCGCCATAGACCTTGGCCGCGCCGACCGCCTCATTGGCGTTGAATATGGTTTTCGTGTCGAAGCCGCGAAAGCCCCAATTGAACATTTTGCGGGCCTCTTCCGCGCGGTCCTTGGCCGTCTTGGCGCCGAGGACCACGACGATGAGGCGCTGGCCCTGGAAGACCGCCGAGCCGACAAGATTGAAATCGCCGTCCTTCTCATTGCCGACCTTCAGGCCGTCGCCATTGACGTCCATGAACAGGATCGGATTGCGGTTGAGCTGGCGGATCTTCGACCAGGTGAACTCCTTCTCGCCGAAATAATGGTAATAATCCGGGTAGCTCTTGATCAGGTGCTCCGCCAGGATCGCCATGTCGCGCGCCGAGACCGTCTGGCCGGGATTGGCGCCTCCCCACGAATCCGTGAAATGCGACTTGCTCATGCCGAGCTCGGCTGCGCGGACATTCATCATCGCCGCGAAATTCTCTTCCGATCCGCCAATGCCCTCCGCCAGCGCGATCGCGGCGTCATTGCCGGATTGCACGATGACGCCGCGCAACAGGTCCTCGACGCGGACATTGGTATTGACGCGGGCGAACATCGAGCCGCCGCTCTGGCCGGTCTTCCAGGCTTTTTCGGAAATGTAGAACGGCGTGTCGAGCGTGATCGACCCCTTCTTGAGGTCGCGGAACACCAGTTCGGCGGTCATCAGTTTCGCGAGCGAGGCCGGCGACACCGCATCGTCCGCGCCCTTTTCGAACAGGACCGTCTGGGTGTCGGCGTCCATCACGACCGCATGGGGCGCCGTGGTGGTGATGTTCTGGGCGCGCGCCGGCGCTCCGGCCCCGACAAAAAGCAGGGGCAGAACAAGTGACATTCGGAGGAAATAGGGCCTGAAACGCGCGTACACGAACGCCTCATCGCTGCGCGAGCCGGCTGGCTCGGTCGTGGTCGCCGGCGGCGCCGCGCGAACGCCTCAACTTAACGCCGTGATGGCGGCAAGCCAACCTTTATGCCCAAGCCAACCTTCAGTTTGGAGGGCGAAGTCAGCGGCGGGCGACGGAAATCGGGACGCCGGCGCCGGGAATCGTGCCGAGATCGAAGGGACGCTGCGGCGGCAGCGGCGGGCTCTTGGGCAGCGGCGCGGCGGGCCGGCCGGAATCTTCGGCGAGCGCCAGACGCTGGGGCGGCTGCGGCGGATCGTCCTGAGCGACAGTTTCGCGCGCGTGGGACGACGGCGGAGTCGGCTCGTAAGCCACCCTTTCGACCTCCGCGCGCAAGGCGGCGCGCTGTTCCTGGCGATCCGGCGCAGCGGCCGGCGGCATTTCGCGCTGATCGGCGAGCCGCGTCGGCGAATAGGCGAAATCGCCCAGTTCGGCGGGACGGCCGTCGACGCGCAGGGTCGCCAGCAACTTCCGGTCGTCCGATCCCGACAGGGAGGCGCGGCCGACATATTCCACCTTGATCTTGGCCGTGCCGATCGACTTGTATTCGAGCGCCTCGGCGGCGCGCGCGGAAAGGTCCATCATGCGGCCGCTGTGATAGGGGCCGCGATCATTGACGCGTACGATGATCGAGCGCTGGTTGCGCAGATTGGTGACGCGAGCATAGCTCGGCAGCGGCATGGTCGGATGCGCCGCCGTGATTCCGTCGCGATCGTAGATTTCGCCATTGGCGGTGCGGCGGCCGTGAAAGGCGTCGCCATACCAGGAGGCCAGGCCGACGCCGGTGAATTTGCGCTCGCTCGGCACATAGGTCTTGCCGGCGACGGTATAGGGATTGCCGACCAGATATTGGCCGCCGCCCTTCGGCACCGCTTCGCCGTCGGCGATCACACGGGCGCTGGCGCGCCCATAGATGCTTTCGGGAAAATATTCCTTGCCGTGGTGGCGGGCCTGTTGTTGCGGGGCCTGGGCGCAGCCCGCCATGGCGAGCGCGCCGGCGAGAGCCGCGAGGGAGCCTGCTTTCGCGCGGAGCAGCGCGAAGGGGCGAGCGGGCGTCTTGATCACTGGCCAAAGGTCCTTTTTTCGGCGGGGCCGGCAAAGCCATCGGGGGCTAAAAAGCCATCGAGGGCAAAGCGGCGAGCGCGCGTCGAAACGGCAGAGATATTGGCGAAAGAAAACATCATTCGCCACATTGCGCCGCCGAAATTGCCAAAAGGTTTAATCAAATGGTTAACCCTTCGCTTGCCATGCGGCGCATCGTCCGCAAATCCAGCGCCGCCGATGGCGAGCTGGATCACGGAATTGTGAACGCTTGTTCAGAATGGCTCCCGCATTTTGGCGGAAATGCGGCGGCTTGGCCGGACGGGGCGCTTAGGGCTGATCGACAATCATGCCCTAACCCTGCTTGCTCCAGCCGCCCTCCTCCGTTTCCCGCCAATAGGACAGTTCGGCGGCGCCTTGCTTGAGCGACCGCCATTGCTCGCGCGCGGCGGCGAGCGACGCCTCGTCGCGCCCGTCGAACAGCAGGATCAGCCGTTCATAGCCGGCGTCCAGAAAAGGCGCGGCCTCGGCGCCGTCGACCAGAAAGCGAATGCGCGCGTCATTGGGGTTGTCCTCGCCGCAGGTGAGCCAGACCCGCTGCAAGTCCGGATCGCCGGCCGCTTGCGAGCCATGCGGCAGGAAGGAATCGTCGGCATAGGTCCACAACAGGTCGTCAATCGCCTGCAACCGCTCTGGCGCCCGCGCCTGCACCACGGCGCGCCAGCCGCGCTGCAGCGTGCGCTCGATCAGAGCCGGCAAGACCTGATCGAGCGCGCGCCGCTGCAATTGATAGAACCAGACCTCCGCCATCAGGCCTCGTAATAATCCTTCACGAGGCGGTCGAGCAGGCGCACGCCCCAGCCCGAGCCCCAGCTTTGGTTGAGATCGCCGGTCGGCGAGCCCATGCCCATGCCGGCAATATCGAGATGCGCCCAGGGCGTGTCGTTGACGAAGCGCTTGAGGAATTGCGCCGCCGTGATCGAGCCGGCGTTGCGGCCGCCGGTGTTTTTGATGTCGGCGAATTTCGATTCGATCTGCTTGTCATAGGCCGGGCCGAGCGGCATCCGCCAGACCTTCTCGCCGGATTTCTCGCCCGCTTCCGTCAGGCGCTGGGCCAGTTCGTCGTTGTTGCTGAACAGGCCGGCATATTCCTGGCCCAGCGCCACCATGATCGCGCCGGTAAGGGTGGCGAGATCGACCATGAAGGCAGGCTTATAGGCGCTCTGGACGTGCCAGAGCACGTCGGCTAGCACCAGCCGGCCTTCGGCGTCGGTATTGATGATCTCGATGGTCGTGCCGGACATGGCGGTGACGATGTCGCCCGGGCGCTGGGCGCCGCCGTCGGGCATGTTCTCGACCAGGCCGAGCGCGCCAATGGCGTTGACCTTGGCCTTGCGCGAGGCGAGCGCATGGAGCAGGCCGGTGACGCAGGCGGCGCCCGCCATGTCGCCCTTCATGTCCTCCATGCCCGCGCCAGGCTTGAGCGAAACGCCGCCCGAATCGAAACAGACGCCCTTGCCGACGAAGGCCACCGGCTGAGCGTCCGGCGCGGCGCCGTTCCAGCGCAGGATGACGACGCGGCTCGGCCGCCGAGACCCCTGCCCCACGCCGAGCAGCGCCCGCATTCCGAGCGCTTCGAGCGCCGGGACGTCGAGAATCTCGACCACGACGCCGAGTTTCTCCAACTCCTTGGCCTTGTCGGCGAAGCTTTCCGGATAGAGCAGGTTCGGCGGCAGATTGACCAGGGTGCGGGCGA
>NZ_JAYSBG010000188.1:0-6704 GCF_041915505.1 Rhodoblastus sp.
GCGGTTGGTCGCCAGCTTGATGTCGCGCCCCTGCGCCGCCATGGCGGCCAAAGTGAAGCGCAAGGCGTCGGCGCCGTAAGTGTCGATCAGTTGCAAGGGATCGATCACGTTCCCCTTGGACTTCGACATTTTCGCGCCCTTCTCGTCGCGCACCAGCGCGTGGAGATAGACGTGGCGGAAAGGGACCTTGTTCTGGAACTGCAGCCCGAACATCATCATGCGGGCGACCCAGAAGAAGATGATGTCGAAGCCGGTGACCAGCACGTCGGTCGGATAGCGCGCCGCGAGGTCGTTGTCCTCCTCCGGCCAGCCGAGCGTGGACATCGGCCACAGGCCGGACGAGAACCAGGTATCGAGCACGTCGTCGTCGCGGACCAGCAGGTCCGCCGCCTTGTCCGGGTCATTGGCGATGGCCTCGGCCTCGGCGTCGCTGTAGATCTCGCGGGTCACGGCGTCGGCCAAGGCGTCGGCCAGCGCCTCCTCCTCGGTCTCGGCGACATAGACCGCGCCCCACGGCGCGTACCAGGCCGGAATCTGATGGCCCCACCAGAGCTGGCGCGAGATGCACCAGGGCTGGATGTTCTCCAGCCAGTCGAAAAAGGTCTTTTCCCAGTTCTTCGGCACGAAGGTCGTTTCGCCGGAGCGCACCGCCGCCAGCGCCGGGCCGGCGAGCGCCTTGGCGTCGACATACCATTGGTCGGTCAGCCAGGGCTCGATCACCACGCCGGAACGGTCGCCGTGCGGCACCTGATGTTCGTGGTTCTCGATGGTCGCGATCAGGCCGCGCGCCTCCATCGCCGCGATCACCGCCTTGCGGGCCTCCTCGCGCGACAGACCATGCAGGCTGTCGAGCGTCTCGGACAGATCGTCGTTCTCGATCACACCCTGCAAAAAGGCTTCGTTCTCGCGGATGAGAATGCGCGCCTCGGCGTCGAGAATATTGATCAGCGGCAGCCTGTGGCGGGACCCGACCTCGAAATCGTTGAAATCATGGGCCGGCGTGATCTTCACCGCGCCGGAGCCCTTCTCGGGATCGGAATAGGAATCCGCCACGATGGGGATCAGGCGGCCGACCAAAGGCAGGCGCACGAAGCGGCCGTGCAGATGCAGATAACGCTCATCCTCGGGATGCACCGCGACCGCCGTATCGCCCAGCATGGTTTCGGGGCGCGTCGTCGCCACGGTGATGAATTCGTCCGTCGCATTGCCGTTTTCATCGGCCAGCGGATAGTTGAAATGCCAGAGCGAGCCCTTGACGTTCTGCGAGATCACCTCGATGTCCGACACCGCCGTCAGCAGTTTGGGGTCCCAATTGACGAGGCGCTTGTCCTTGTAGATCAGGTTGGCGCGATAAAGCTCGACAAAGGCCTTCAGCACCGCCTTGGACGAGCCCGGATCCATGGTGAAGCGCTCGCGCGACCAGTCGCAGGAGGCGCCGAGGCGCTTGAGCTGGTTGACGATGGCGCCGCCCGATTCCGCCTTCCACGCCCAGACCTTTTCGAGAAAGGCCTCGCGGCCGAGATCGCGGCGGCCCGGTTCTCCGGCCGCCGCAAGACGGCGCTCGACCACCATCTGGGTTGCGATGCCGGCATGATCCGTGCCCGGCTGCCACAGCACATTCTTTCCGCGCATGCGCTCGAAGCGGCAGAGAATGTCCTGCAAGGTGTTGTTGAGCGCATGGCCCATATGCAGCGAGCCAGTGACGTTCGGCGGCGGAATCACCACGGTGAACGGCGTCGCGCTGACGCGTTCGGGCCGGTCGGCGCGAAAGGCGCCCGCCGCCTCCCATTCGGCCGCAATGCGGCTTTCCACGGCGGCGGGGTCGAAAGTCTTTTCCATCATGGGTTGCGAACCGATTTCGGGCGGGAGCGATTTGCCCGCACAAAAACCGAGCAAAGCCCGCAAGTCAATGAACTTGGCGCGGCGGCGACGGAAATGGAAGAAAACGAAGCGCGCGCGCTCCTTCTCCCCTTGCGGGAGAAGGTGGTCCGAAGGACCGGATGAGGGGGAGTCTCAGGCGTTGGCTCTGGCGGACGCCAAAAGCTCGGGGGCTTACGCGCTTCCTTCTTACGCCCGCTCGCTCTGGCGGACGCCAACCGTTCGCGGGCCTATGGCCTCCCGCGCGCGATCCGCTCGATTTCTGCGCGCACGAGGCGTTCGACCACGACCGGAAGATTGTCGTCCAGCCAGGATTTGAGCATGGGCCTGAGCATTTCGCGCGCCAGCCGTTCGATCATTTCCGGATCGCGCAGCATCAGGCTTTCGGCGAGCGCCTCGAACGAGGCCCCGATGCGGGCGCCGCTGGCGGACGAGAGCAAAGGCGGCTCCGCCTCGCGGATCGCGACGGGATCGGCCGGCGGCGGCGCGGCCACCCGTTTCGCGGACGGGCGGTCGGCCGGCGTTTCGCTGCTCGCCGCCGGGACCGGCGGCGGCGCGACCGGCGCGCGTTGGGCGGCGGGCGCGGCTTTGAGCCGCGCCTCGGCGAGGCTGGAGACCGTCGGGTTCAAGGGCACAACCGACGCGCCCTGCCCTTCCTCGCCCTTCGGGGCCTCGGCAGGCTGCTGCTGAACGGCCTTCGGCGGCGCGGCGGGTTCGGGCGCCGGGGCCTCGACCACGGCCTGGGCCGGCGCGGTCGTCATGGCGACGGCTTCGGCCACCGCCTCTTCCAGCGTCTGCGCCGGATCGACGCCCGGCGCCGCCTCGACGCTTTTGGCGACGGCTTCGGGCGCCTCCGCCGGGCGCGCGGCCGAATCGACCGGCGCCGGACGGAGGTTGAGCGGCTCCACGGGCGCGAAATCCCGCAGTTTGAGCGCGGGCGCTCTCAGCGCTTCGGATTTAGTGGGTTCAGACTTGGGCGGTTCAGATTTGGGCGCTTCGAACTTGGCCGTTTCGAACTTGGGCGCTTCGAACTTGGGCGCTTCGGGCGCCGGCGCCGGCACGGGGCGCGGGGCCGGCGGCCGAAAGGCGGTGGCGGCGGGTCGTTCCGGCGCCGAGGCCGCCTCGCCGCCGCGGAACAGCCGCTGGCCAAGGCCGAGCAAGGCGTCGGCCGAGGAAGCGGCCGGCGGCGGAGGAGGCGGCGCCGGCTGCGCCGCGGCCGCCCGCGCGGAACGGCTCAGCGGCAGCGCGTCGTCATCGGCGATGATGCGGCGGATCGAGGCGAGAATGTCGTCCATCGACGGCTCTTGAGGCGCCTCTTGCGCAGCCTTCTGGGTCGACGGGGAACTGGACTGGGACGGGCCGTTCGATGCGGTCATGACTTTGGACGCTCGAATGCGAATCGGGAAGATTCAGACTGCGCTTCGACGCCCGGCGGCGCAAGACGCCGCAAGGCTTCGCGCGGCGCAGCGCACCGCTTTTTTACACGCGTCCGGCCTAGCGACCGTCCGGCGTGCTCAGGCCGAAGAAGCGGTTCTTGGTCGCGTCGTAATGGTGATTCGGATCGTAGGCCATCACGCCAAGGCCGAGATTCGCGGCCGTCAGCCGGCCGATCGCGGCCATGACGTTGTAAGAGAAGACGACGCGATCGCGCTGCGCCTGAACGAGTTGCACGCGCGCATTGAGCAGCGCCTGTTCCTGGTTGAGGACGTCGAGCGTGGTGCGCTGGCCGACCTTGGCCTCCTCGCGCACGCCGGTCAACGCGATTTCCGCCGCCCTGACCGCCGCCTGGAAGGAGGCGATGGTGGCGCGAGCCGATTGCAGGGCGTTCCAGGTCGTGATGACTTCGGACCGGACCTGATAACGGGCGGCTTCCACCGCGAGACGCGCCTGGCCCAGCTTTTCCTTGGACTGGCGCACAGCGGCATATTCCGAGCCGCCCTGATAGATCGGCACGTTCAGCACGCCGACCACCGAGGCGGTATAGAGGCCATAGCCCGGATAGCCGGAGGTGTCGTTCGAATTCTGCACCTGGGCTTGGACGCCGAGCTGCGGCAGCAGCGCGCCTTCATTGACCTTGACCTGGTCTTCGGCGACATCGACCTGATGCAGGGCCCCGATAACGCTTGGATTCTGCGTGAGCCCGGTGGCGACCGCCAGATCGAGTGTGGCCGGAAGCAGCTTTTCGATCGGCTGGGCCGGCTGCAATTGCTTGGGCTCGACCCCGATCACGCGACGGAAATTGGCGATGCTCGCCTGAAGATTGGCTTCGGCGACGGAAACATCCGCCGTGCCGCTCGCCAGCGAGGATTCCGCCTGGGCGACGTCGGTGCGGGTGACTTCGCCGACCTGGAAGCGGTCGCGCGTCTGCTGCAACTGAACCTGCAGCACCTTGACGTTGTTGCGGCGTAGGCCGAGCACGGCCGTGTCGCGCAGCACGTCCATGTAATAGGTCGCGCCCTGCTGCAGCGTCGTGATTTCCTGGCCGCGCAGGGATTCGCGCGCCGCCAGCACGCCGGATTCGGCCGCATCCACGCCGTTGGCCGTGCGCATGCCGTCGAACAGGGTCTGCGTCACCGTCACCGTGCCCGATGTGGGATTGGCGGTGAATTTCTGGTCGCTGCCGTTCTGCCCGAACGTATTGGTCGAGCGCGAGAATTGGCGGCCATAGGTGCCCTGGGCGTTGGCCTTCGGCAGCCAACCCGCCTTGGCCTGCGGGACGGTTTCGTCCTGGGCGCGCACCGCGGCGCGCGCCTGGTTGACGTCCGGATTGTTGCTGTAAGCGCGGGAGAGCGCGCCGGACATCGTTTCCGCGGCGGCCGGATGACATCCGAGCGCGACAGTCGCGAGCAGCAAACCGACAATCGAGGAAGGCCGCAAGTTCATGATCCTCACATCACGCCCGGTTGGCGGCAGATGCCGCGGCAGACGAGGCGGCGGGCCCGGCGAAGGAACCCGCATGATTAATCCAGAAATGAAGGAAGTAAACTTCCACGTCAACCGCATGCCGGGCCTGAAAACAGGCGGAGCGCCAATCGAGACGTCGATTTCTGCAAATATTCGGAGACTGCGTTCCAAATGTCACAGCGCGGCGCCCGGCGTCCGGCTCAGAAGACGAATTCGGGCGGCTTGGCGAAAGCCGCGAGCGCGCCGGCCGAGGCGTCGAACAAAGCGCGCGGGCTGAAGGCGCCGCCGGCCGCCGCGCGCTGGTACAGCATCGCCTTGCCCATGCGCGCGCCCGTGCGCTCCGAGACAATGGCGAGCAGGCGGCCACGGTCTGCGACCTGGCCGAACAGCGGGCCGAACTCGCCCTGGCTGACGCCATCGACAATGACGACGTCGAACGGCGCCTCAGCCGGCGCGCCCAGCGCCAACGGACCGGCAACCGATTTGGCGTTGCCGAGCCCGAGGGTTTCGAAATTGGCCTTGGCGCGCGCCGCAAAGGCCTCGTCATCGTCCAGGCTGACGACCGAGCCGACCAGCCCGGCGACCAGAGCGGCGGCATAGCCGGTGGCCCCGGCGACGACCAGCGCGCGCTCGCCCTCGCGCAGGCGCGCCTCCTTGAGCAGGCGGGCGAGAATCAGCGGCGCGGTCAATTCGCGCGGCGGCTGGCTCGCGAGGGTCAGGCGGGCGTCGGAATAGGCCAGGCTGGCGAGCGTCGGATCGACGAAAATCTCGCGCGGAACGTCCTTCATCCGCGCCTGGACGCCGAGATCCGTCACGTCGAACGTGCGAATCTGGCGCTCGACCATGGTCTCCCGAAGCGCCGCGGTTGACGCAAACTGTTGATTTTGCATAGCTCGCCCGTCAAGAAGCCGGCGGGAGCGGCTAAGCCGCGGCCCTGCCCTGTCTGTCGACTTTATAAGCGTCGCCCCCGGTCCTGTCCACTTGGCCGAGGGGCGGAGGCGCTGCCTGGCCGAGGGACGGAGGCGGCGCCGGATCGCCTTTGCCGCACGTCGACGCAAGGCTTATTGTCGCGTCAAAGCCGGCTCAGGGAGGCCCCGTTGGACGAATCGCCAACTGAACATTTCGAACATGCAGAGCACGCCGAACATGTCGCCCTCCTAGGGGACCGCCGCCTGACCATGGTGTCCATCACCATCGCCCTGCTGGCGGTGCTGGCGGCGGCGGTCGGCAGCCTGGAGACGATCGAAACCGCAGCCACCATCGGCGCCAAGAACCATGCCGTGCTACTCCAGGCCAAGGCCAGCGACGCCTGGTCCTATTACCAGGCCAAGAGCATGAAGCAGAATCTCTATGCGGCGCTGTCGGAGACCGCGGGGCCGAAAAGCCAGGATTTCGCGGACAAGGCGCGGCGCTACGCCGAGGAGCAGAAGACGATCGAAGCGCAGGCGCGCGATCTCGAGAGCCGGTCCGAGGCGGCGCTCGAAACCAGCGAGACGCATGAGCGCCGCCATCATATCCTGACCGTGGCCGTGACCCTGCTTCATATCGCCATAGCGATCGCGACCATCGCCATCATCCTGCGCGGCATGTTATGGCCGTGGCGCGCGGCGATCGGCCTGGGCGCGGCGGGCGCGATCGCGGCCGCCGCGGCCTATCTGGCCTGAATTATGGCGGCCTCCGCAAAAAGGTCATGATTCGGCGTCAAGGAAGCGGCGAATTGTCTTTCAAGGGCGGCGGACGACTGGAATCGGCCGCCGCTCCCGTTTATGGTCGCGGGTTCAAACATCCGCGCGGCGAAAAGAGCGTTCATGGCCGAAAAGGTTTTCGAGCTTCACCTGATCAAGCCCTCGCACTACGACGACGAGGGCTATGTCATCCAATGGTATCGCTCCGCCATTCCCTCCAACAGCCTCGCGGCGCTG
>NZ_JAYSBG010000189.1:0-2058 GCF_041915505.1 Rhodoblastus sp.
GTGTAAATGCTCGATGGCAAAAAGTCGATGCGAGCCGGTCGGTTCAGCCGCGCGAGGCGCGCGCCCGCGCCAGCACATAGGCGGGCAGCAGGACCGGCGCGGCCGTACCGCCGCCGCGATCCTCCCACGCCTCCTCGTCCGTCGGCAGGAGCATGATGGCGGTGGCGCAGACGACGCCGCCGAAGAACAGGCCAAATCCGCCGAACAGCAGCGTCAGACCCTGCCACATCACGTCGGAACGCAGCATCAGATCGCAGATGCCGGCGATATTGGACGCCAGCACGGCGGCGGCGCAGGCGAAGCCCACGGCCCAGCCGAGCATCCAGTTGGAGATCATCAGCCGAACCAGGCGGCTGGGCGTTTTGCTGTTGCGATTCTGACGCATGACGCCGTCCCTCGAAATGTTTTCAATGACAATCTAACGCAAAACAAGAATGGCGCCAGAGCGGAATTTCAGCCGCCCGCGCTGTCCAGCCGCAAGATCTGCGCGCGCGGGCCCAAAACCTGGTCCGCGATGCGCAGGATATGAGCGTGATGCGTGAACAGAATGGGCTGGATGGCCGCGCCCGCCGCCGCCAGCGCCTTGATGCCGGCGGCGGCGCGGGCTTCGTCGAAACTGGCGAACAGATCGTCGCCGACAAAGGGCGGACTTTCCGAACGCGCCGCGTAATCTTCGAGAAAAGCGAGGCGCAAAGCGAGATAGAGCTGATCGCGGGCGCCCTCGCTCAGCGCGGCGAGGCCAAGCGCCTCGCCGTCGGCGCGCCGGGCGATCAGATGCAACAGGTCGTCCTCGCCGAAATTCTGGCCGAGGCCGCTGTAGCGCCCCTCGGTCAGCGCGGCGAACAACACGCCGGCGCGCGCGAGCAGCGGGTCCTGGCGCTGGCCGCGCCGCCGCTCCAGGCTCGCGCCCACCAGCAGCGCCGAGAGTTTCAGCACCGCCCAGCGCCGCGAAAGCTCGGCGATATCGGCCCGCGCCGCCTCGCGCGCGACAATCGCCGCCTCGGCGCCAGCGCTTTGTTGCAGCCGAGCCAGGTCGCCCTGGCTCGCGCGCTGCGCGGCGTAAATGTCGCGGGCGCGGTCCTCGCGCTCCTTGCTCTGACGTCGGATCATATCGAGCCGGATACGGGCGGAATCGGGGTCGAAATCCGCCGCTTCGCGCGACAGGGCGGCTTCGTCATGGCCCTCGGCGACCAATGCGAGTCGTTCGCTTTCCGCCTTGATTTCGGCTTCCGTCGCCGCGCGCTCGCGCAGCCGCGCGGCGATCTGCTCAACCGCGCCGGACTGGCCGTGGCGCGCGCAAAAAGCCTGCAAATCGGCCTCCGTCGCGGTCTGCGCCTGTTCGGCCAGCGCCGCTTGCTCCTCGGCCGCGCGCAGCGCCTGTTCGGCCCGCGCGCGCAAGGCGGCTTTTTGACGCGCCGCCGCCAGCCGCCCGCGCAATTGCGCCACGGCGGGCTCAGTGGGGCGCGACGAAATGTCGCGCGCGCAGAGCGCCAGCAGAGCGTCGAGGCGCTGCTCGAAAGCGGCCATGTCCCGTCCGATCGCATCGACCCGGTTGGCGGCCTCCTCCTCGTCGAGCAATTCGCGCGGCAGCGCGCGCCAGAGCGTGACGCGCGCCCGCGCTTCGTCGAAAGCGGCGTCGGAATCGAGACAGAGCGCGGCCAGCGCGTCACGCCATTGGTCGCGCCATGTCTTTTCCTCTTCGGCGAGCCGGGCGAGGCGCTCCTCGAGCCTGGCGATCCGCTCCGGTGCATCGGCCAGCCGGGCGCGCGCCTCACGCGCCGTAATCTGCGCCTTTGCGATCTCGTCGATGCGCGCGGCGATCCGCCGCGCCAAAGCGGCGGCGTCGAGCGGCAGGGGATCGAGGCCGCAGGCGGCGGCGAGCGTTTCGAGGCCGGGCGCGATCCGTTCGAGCGCCGCGCCCTGCTCCTGCGCGCGGGCCTGATCGCGCCGCAGCGCCTCGCGGTCCTCGATCAGCCTTTCCGCCTTGTCGCGCCAGACCCGCATTTCCTGCGGGGAGGCGGGGGCGACGCCGCAGGCCCGCCACGCCTCCGTCCAATC
>NZ_JAYSBG010000189.1:2068-6697 GCF_041915505.1 Rhodoblastus sp.
AGCCGGCCGTGCTCCAGCGTCAGCGCGTCGAGCGTCGCCGCCGCGCCGTCCTGTTCCACTTGCGCGGCCTCAATCGCCTCTCGTTCGCCTTCCGCCGCCGCGGCCTGCGCCGCATTGGCCAGCAGGGCGTCGGCGTTGCGGTCGGCATCGGCGGCCAAAGCCTCGAACAGCAGCGCCCGGTCCCGCAGACGCTCGGGCGCGGCGGGCGTTTCGTCGGCGACGAGCGCGCGCAAATCCAGCCAGGCCCGGTCGCGGCGGTCGCGGGCCTCGCGCAGGCTGGTGAGGCTGGCGATGGGGCCTTGCCGCTCCAGATTGTGCAGCCGGGCGCGCGCGGCGACGAGGCGTTCCCCCGCCTCCTGCGCCTTGAGCCGCGCCTTGGCTTCGCGGGCCGAAAAATCCTCGAAGGCGCGCGCGGCGCGCTCGATCGCGGCGGCGTCCGGGCTGGGGCTGCGCGCGAAACGCTCGGCATCGGCCAAAGCCGGCGAGAGCCGCCCGCGCTTTTCCTCCAGCGCGCGGGCGTTCGCGGCGCAAGCGCGCGATAAATCCCGCCAGCTCGCGTCGAGCGTTTCGATCTCCCCGAAAGCGTGTAGTTTTTCCCGCAACACGTCGGCCTCGGGCAGATCGTCGCGCGGCGCGGCGTCCGCGGCGCCGAGGCGGCTTTTTTCCTCGGCCAGCGCGCGTGCGGGATCATCCCTCAGCGCCAGCAATTCGCGTCCGCGCGCGGCGAGTTTTTCTGCGCGCAGCAGCGTCGCCGCATCGGGCAAGGCGGCGCGCAAGGCCTCGACGCCCGCGAGCCCGCAGGTCTGGGCGCGAGCGAACAGCATCTGCCGCGCCTCGCGCAAGGCCTGTTCGCGCCGGGGCAGGTCGGCGGCGGCCTTTTCATAGGCGCCGCTGGCGCGGATCAGATCGTCGATGGGGTCGGCTTCGGCGAGCAGCGCCGCATCCGGCGCGGCCGCCTCCATTTCCCGTCGCGCCGCCTCGCGTGTCTCGCGCGCCTGTTCGGCCTGCTGCAAAGCGGCGTCGCGGGCGGCGAGCAAGGCGACGAAACCTTGCGCGGCCTCGGCGGAAATCGAGGCGAGATCGTCATGAAGCGCGGCCTCCGCACGCAGGCGCGCGAGCCGGGCAAGGATCGGCGCCGCCTTGCACAGGCGCTCCAGCCGCAAGGCCTCGGCCTGGGCCTCGCTGTCTTCCCGTTCGATCGCCGAAAGCTGTTCGCCGGCGCTCTCGATCGTCTCGCCCAGCGCTTTCAGGGCGCTTTCCGAGACCAAAGCGGCGCGTTCCTGCGCGCGCGCGGCGTCGAAACGGTCGAGCGCCTGATAGAAGGCGCGATGGCTGGCGCGGCGGTCGTCGAAGATTTGCTCCGCCTCCGCCTCCAGGCCGGCGCGCAGATCGATCAGGCCGCGCAGGCCCGAGGCGGCGGCGAACAAAGTGGCGCCGATCTCGCCTTCCGCGCGCAGCATGTCGTCGCCGCCGGCGCGCAGGCTGGCGGCGTTGAGGCCGAAGGCGCGATGGAAAATGTCGCGCGTCGCGGCGCCCAGAAAGGGCGCCAGCGCATCCTCCGGCAGCGCGGCGCCGCTCGGGTCCAGCAAGGTGTTGCGGTCGCCGCGCCGGCGGAAGAATTGCAGGATCTGGCCGTTGCGCCCGCGCAGGGTCGCGCCGAGGCGCAGCTCCTTGGGGCGCAGGAAGGAGATTTTCTCGCGGCGCGGCGCGCCATAGAACAGATCGCCGAGCGCCGCCAGCGCCGAGGACTTGCCGGCCTCATTGGGGCCATAGACGATATGGACCGAAGCGTCCGGATCGAAAACCAGGCGCAGCCCGTCGAAGGGGCCGTAGCGGTCGAGCGTGAGATCGAGCAGCCTCATGACGCGCCGCCGTTTTCCGTCCGCGCCAGAACCATGTCGCGGGCCTCGCGCAGCAAAGCGTCGATCTCGTCGGCGAGACCGCCGCTATCAGGGTCGCCGGACGACGGCGCCTTGGCCGCGATCGTCGCCAGAGCCGCCCGCGCGGCCTCGCGCAAGGCGGGATCGGCGAGGCATTCGTCCAGCAAAGCCTCGAAGTCGAAATCGCCAGCGACCGGCGAAAAGGCTTGCGCGGGCTCGGTGTCGAGCACGAAACGCTCCAGCGCGACATCCTCATGGGCGCGCTGGGCGGCGGCCTCAATCTCGTCACGCCAGCGCGCCGGATCGGCGGCGAGGCGCCCGTGCAGCGGGCTGGCGCCGGAGACGCGAATGCGCAGGGCGAGCGGGTGTCCCTCCGCCTGTTCGGCCTCGGCGCGGGCGCGCGCCTCGACCGCGCGCAGCAGGCTGGCGGGGTCGTCGTGCTCGGCGGCGTCGAGCGCGATTTCGGCGAAGCGCGCGCGGTCGACGATGAGGCGGCGCAGGCCGGCGACCGCGCCATGCTCGACATCGACCAGCACGGCGCCTTTCGGGCCGGTCTCGCGGATGCTGCGGCCTTGCAGATTGCCGGGGAAGACCACCCAGGGATCGCGCGCGACCACTTCATGGGCGTGGACATGGCCGAGCGCCCAATAATCGTAGTTTTTCGCGCGCAAATCGTCGAGCGAACACGGCGCATAGACGGCATGGCCGGCGCGGCCGTCGAGCGAGGAGTGCAGCACGCCGATATTGAACCAGCCCGCCTTGGGCGCCGGAAAGCCGCGCGCCAGATTCTCGCTTTCCGCGCGGCGCGAAAAGCCGCGCCCATGCAGGGCGACGCGCAGGTCCGGCAGCTCGAAACTACCCGCTTTGCCGGTCGGAAATTGATGGGCGAGCTCTGGCAAGGAAAGGCTCTTGGTGACGACGGAGTCCGCGTCGTGATTGCCTTTCAGCAGGAAGACCGGGATGTTTTCCTTGGCCAGCCGCGCGATCTGGCGGTTGAAGAACAAGGCGATGGCGGCGTCGCGCCAGTCGCCGTCGAAAATGTCGCCGGCGAAAATGGCGAAGGCTATTCTTTCCTCCAGCGCGCGGTCGATCAGATCCGTGAAGGCGTCGCGGCTGGCGCGGGCGAGGCGGGCCGCCAGAGCCTCGTCGCGCAGGCTCAGGCCCTTGAACGGGCTGCCCAGATGCAGGTCGGCGGCGTGCAGAAAGGTGAAGCGCATGGCGATGGTGCGGAGGCGAATCGGCGCCTGAGTCTAAGCGCAAGGCGGCGGCGAAAGAAGCGCGCTTGTTTTCGCGCGCCGGAATTGCTTTGTTCGGGCGGCGGAAATCGAGGAAGCGATGAAGACCTGCGTGATCCAGATGAATTCGACCGGCGACAAGGCCGCCAATCTGGCGCAGGCGCGGCGGCTGATCGAGCAGGCGGTCGCGCTGGAGCGGCCGGACTGGATCGCCTTGCCGGAAGTGTTCGATTTCCTCGGCGGCTCAAGGGCCGAAAAATTCGAGGCGGCCGAAAGGCTGCGCGAGGGGCCGGCTTATGCGCTCTGCGCCGAGCTTGCCGCGAAACACGGCGTTTTCATCCATTCCGGCTCCTTTCTGGAGCGCAATGCGGATGACGAGCGGCTGTCCAACACCACCGTCGTGTTCGACCGGCGCGGCGCGGAAATCGCGCTCTACCGCAAGATCCACATGTTCGACGTCACCACGCCCGACGGCGCCGCCTATCGCGAAAGCGCGGTGTTCAGGCCGGGCGAGGAGGTCGTGACCTATCAGGCCGAGGGCGTGACCTTCGGCTGCGCCATCTGCTACGACATCCGCTTCCCGGCTCTGTTCCAGGCGCTGGCCGCGCGTGGGGCCCAGGCGATCGTGCTGCCGGCCGCCTTCACGCTGCAAACCGGCAAGGACCATTGGGAAGTGCTCTGCCGCGCCCGCGCCATCGAGACGCAATGCTATTTCCTCGCGCCAGCTCAGGTCGGCGCCCATCAGATCAAGGACGAGACGCGGCTGACCTATGGCCATTCCCTGATCTGCGACCCCTGGGGCCACAAGATCGCCATGGCCTCTGACGGGCCGGGCTTTGCGACGGCGCGGCTCGATCTTGCGCGCGTGGCCCAGGTGCGCGCCGCGATTCCCGCCGCCGCGCAGCGGCGCGCGGCCTTCGAGTGACGCGAGCGCGTCTTTACATCGTTCACCAGCGCGCGTAAGGCGGTTTTCCCGCAAAGGAGGGCCGTGTGGACCCATTCGCCAAAGCCCGCGCCGCCGCCGATGAACTGATCGGACGGATCGCCGCGCGCGCCTCCGGTCGGCCTTTGGTGATGGGCATTCTCAATGTCACGCCGGATTCCTTCTCCGACGGCGGCCGCTTCGCCGCGGTCGAAGCGGCGCTCGTCCATGCCGGCGCCATGGCGGCGGCGGGGGCGGACATCATCGACATCGGCGCGGAATCGACCCGGCCGGGCTTCGTTCCGGTGGACGCTACGGAGGAATGGGCGCGGCTCGAACCGATCCTCGGGCCATTGATCGAAAGCGTCGCGCCGCCGGTTTCGGTCGACACCACCAAGGCCGAAATCGCCCGCCGCGCGGCGGCGCTCGGCGCCGCGATCATCAACGACATTTCCGGCCTGCGCGCCGATCCCGCCATGGCCGAGGCCGCCGCCGAAAGTGGCGCGGCGCTGGTTGTCATGCACCATTGCGCGGAGATCGACCCGGAGCGCGACATTGTCGCCGATATGGCCGCCTTTTTCGACGAGACGCT
>NZ_JAYSBG010000190.1:0-6664 GCF_041915505.1 Rhodoblastus sp.
AACGACAGGTTGCCGCCATCCATGCTTTGAAGCGAGACGAGTCGGTCCGCTTAGGGCCCGAATTTGATTATGATCGGATCGTTGGGCTTTCGAATGAAGTGCGGGCGAAGCTGAAGGCGGCAATGCCTGAAAGCCTCGGCCAGGCGGGGCGCATTGAGGGCGTGACGCCGGCGGCGCTGACCTTGATACTGGCGTGGCTTCGGAAGGCCGGCCAGTCCGGCGTCAAGCAGGCGAGCTGAGTCTTCAATGGAACGGCATGACAACAGCTTGGCGACGTTGCCGCTGGCGGTCCGTGAGCGGCTGGACATTTATGCCAATCTGCTGCGGAAATGGCAGGCGAAGATCAATTTGGTCGGGCCGTCGACGCTCGACGATATCTGGATGAGGCATTTCGGGGATTCCTATCAACTGGCCGAACTCGCCGGCTCATGGAGACAATGGGTCGATCTCGGGTCGGGCGCGGGCTTCCCCGGACTTGTGATCGCAATCACCGCCTCGGAGAATGGGCGGGTCCATCTGATCGAATCGGACCGCCGCAAGGCGGCGTTCTTGCGTGAAGTTTCACGTGAAACAGGCGCCAATGTCGTGATTCATAGCGATCGGATCGAAAGCGTTTTGCCGGCGCTCTGCGAGCGCCACAGGTTCGATGTTGTTTCGGCCCGCGCTCTTGCGCCCATGGCTCGCTTGATCGATTACGCCGGGCCGGCGTTGAAAAACGGCGCGCTTGGATTGTTTTTGAAGGGGAAAGGCCTGTCGGCGGAATTGACCGCCTTGGCGCCCGATAATAATTTGGACATTAGCGTGATCGAAAGTCGAACCGAAAGCGATGGAAGAATTGTCGCGGTTCGAGCGCATAACTCTGAAACGGATCGCGTTTAAGGGTATCGCTATGGAGAATCCTCATCAGATGCGTGTCCTGGTTCTTGCGAATCAAAAGGGCGGCGTCGGCAAGACCACGACGGCGATCAATCTCGGCACCGCGCTTGCGGCGATCGGCGAGACGGTCCTGATCATCGATTTGGATCCTCAGGGCAATGCCTCGACCGGCCTGGGAATTGATCGAAAGCAGCGCGGCGTTTCGACTTTCGACGTCATGATGGGCGAAAGATCGCTCGACGCCGCCATCCGACCGACGTCCGTTCCGCGTCTTTACGTCGCGCCTTCAACGCTCGATTTGTTGGGTGTGGAGCTGGCGATCGCGGATCAGAAGGAACGCAATTTCCGGCTCAGAAGCGCCTTGACGGCGTTGGCCGGCCGCGGCGCCATGCCGAACGGCGATCGGATCACCTATGTGCTGGTGGATTGTCCGCCCTCTCTCAATCTGCTGACAATCAACGCGCTGGCGGCCAGCGACAGTGTGCTCGTGCCGCTGCAATGCGAGTTTTTCGCGCTCGAGGGCCTGTCGCAATTGCTGTCGACCGTCGAACAGGTCCGCAAGGGCTTAAACCCCCGCCTGACGATTCACGGAATCGTTCTGACCATGTTCGATTCCCGCAACAATCTGGCTTCCCAGGTGGTGGCGGATGTCCGCGCTTTTCTCGGCGACAAGGTCTACGAGACGGTCATACCGCGGAATGTTCGCGTGTCCGAGGCGCCGTCCTATGGCAAGCCGGTGCTGCTTTACGATTTGAAGTGCAGCGGATCGCAGGCCTATTTGAAACTGGCTTCCGAAGTGATCCAGCGGGAGCGGAATCTGCGAGCGGCCTGACGGCTCTCGCCGGATCGGATTTATGGTGTTGGAAGCGCGTTTTCCCCAGCTCGTGGCGCGGTAGGGATTCTTGATGGCTGAAGAAGCGAGATCACGTTTGGGGCGCGGCCTGGCCGCGCTGATTGGCGATGTGGGCGGTGGAGACGTCGAGGTCATCGGCCAAAAACCGACCAAAGCTCCGATCGAATTCTTGCGGCCCAACCCGCGCAATCCGCGTCAATCCTTCAATGAGAGCGATTTGCAGGAACTCGCGGATTCGATTCGCGAACGGGGCATCGTCCAGCCGATTGTCGTTCGCGCGATTCAGGGTCTCAATAATGTTTATGAGATCGTCGCCGGCGAGCGGCGATGGCGCGCGGCGCAGCGGGCCGGATTGCATGAGGCGCCCATCGTCATCATCGAGGCTGATGACAGGCAGTCGCTCGAGATCGCCATTGTCGAAAATGTGCAACGCGCCGATCTCAACGCGCTTGAAGAGGCCAAGGGCTATGAGCGCTTGATCGATGAGTTCTCCTATAGCCAACAGGATCTGGCCAAGATCATTGGCAAGAGCCGGAGCCATGTCGCGAACACTTTGCGGCTTCTGAAACTGCCCGATACGGCCAAGGGCTATCTGGTGGATGGCCAGATTTCCGCCGGCCATGCCCGCGCGCTTTTGTCTGTCGCCGATCCCGATAAGGTGGCGTCGCAGATTATCGAACAGGGCTTGACCGTCCGCGACGTCGAACGTCTGGGGCAACAAAGCGCGGAAGAAACGCCGCGCAAGGCGCGCGCTCAGGCGGAGAAGGACTCGGACACGCAGGCGCTGGAAAAGCTGCTGACCGATCTGCTCGGGCTCACCGTCCGGATTGCGCATCGCGACGATTCCGGCGACGTCCGCATCCATTATAAGTCGATGGAACAACTCGATATGTTGTGCAAGCGCTTGCAGGGCTAATCGCCCGGCCGGCGCCTGTTTTGTTTCGCGCGGCTGCGCGTGGACTGCGCCATCGCCAGCAACAGGCGCAACAGACGTTCGTCCGTGAGGATGTTCCTTTGGCGGCTGGTTTTCAGCGCGTCATAGGCGGCGGTGATGAAGTCCGTCGTCTTGTCGAGCCGGCTCAATTGCAGCTCCTTGGCGACACTGTCCTTCCGCTTGAAGCCATTGACGAGGCGAAGCAGGCTTTGAAAGCTCTCGTCCTGACGCGCGCCGCCGTCGATTTCGCCGCGCGCGCGATGAATGGCCAAGGCATAGCGCAAGACGGCGGCGAACAGACGATTAGCGTCAATGTCGGCGAAAGACACTTTATTGCTGAGTTCGGCGACCGTTTCGGTTTCGCCGGTAAAGATCGCTGACAGGATCGAATCCAGATCGACCGCTGTTGCGTCGAGCAGCAGATCGTTGATCTGCTCCACGGTCACGGTGGATTGGTCTTTGGCGTAAAGCAGGAGCTTTTCGATCTCGGAGCGTGTCGAGAGGCGATCGTCGCCCAAGGTTTCCGCCAGGATTTCACGCGCCTCGGGCTCGATCGACAGATTGGCCCGTTTGAGTTCAGCGTCCAGCAAGCGCTGGACATCGCGCGCGTCATCCATGGCGCATTCGATCGAGGCGGCGAAGGGCTGCTTTTCGATCCATTTGCGAATTGCGGCGTCGCGTTTGAGGTCGCCCGCGATCAAGATGATGACGCTGTTGGATGGCGGCGAGCGCTCGATCATTTCCAGGGCGGGAAGGACCGATTTCGCGCCGAGATTAACCCGGATGGCGCGTGAGGCGGTGTCGAAAAGGCCTATGGAATGCGCTTCGTCGATCAGCAGAAGCGGATCGGAGGCGATAGCGTCGCCGGACAGTTCGATGGCGTCGCGCCAGGCCACGGCGTCATCGGTGGTCGCGGCCAGCAGTCGCCGGGCGCGCTCGTAGATCAGGCCGTGATCGGCCCCGAATACCAGAAACAGAAAATGACCGCGATCCGGGCGGTCGATATAACGGTCGGCGTCTCTATGCGCCAGCGCCGCCATCAGGAGCCGCGCGTGGCCAAAGCGATTGCGACGCGGGTCCGGATCTGATCGGCGAGCACTTTAGCGTTGCGAATTTCGGCGTCGCGCGCCGCCCGGACATTGGACAACCGCTGGCTGGAGCGATCATAGACGACGAATTGGGTGACATTGCCGCTGGCGATCGGCTCGGAGCCGCCTGCGATCGGATAAAGCCGGTAATCCGCATCGACATTGACGTCGCCGGCTTGCGCCTCGCCGGTCACCGTGTTCACGATCGGCGTCGCCAGGCGCTCGCGAACCGTGACGACGAGTCGATATTTCGGCGTCGGCGAGGAACCGGTCCCGTTCAGGGCGAAGATCAGCTCGTTTTCCAGATAATGGCCGAGCCGATCCGGGATCGGCTCGACCTTGATCGCTTGCATGTCCGGCACAATCGAAGCGCCGCCCGGCTTCTGCCCGTAAAGCGGCTCGACGCCGCAGCCGGACAGGCCCGACGACAAAAGAACGGCGAAGGCCAAGCCTCGAACGGCGTTCCGGGCCCCGCGTCGAGCGCTCAGATCAGACGACGACATTGATGATCCTCTGCGGGACGACAATGATTTTCTTCGGGGCGCGGCCTTCCAGAGCCCGTTTGACGCTCTCCAGTTCCAAGACAGCCGCCTCGATTTCGCTTGAAGTCGCGTCGCGCGCGATGGCGAGATCGCCGCGCTTCTTGCCGTTCACCTGCACCGGAAGCATTAGCACGTTATCCACGACAAGAGAATGATCCGCCGCCGGCCAGGGCGCCTCGGCGATCGGCGAGGTTTCGCCGAGTTCCGCCCAGCATTCCTCGCCCAGATGCGGCATCATAGGCGCGAAAAGATGAACGAGAATCTTCGCGGCCTCCTTGAAGGCGGCCCGGACATCGTCGCCGGCGTCCGCCGTCTCGACCGCATTGAGCAGCGCAGTCAGCTGATTGGTCAGATCATAGACTTGGGCCACGCAACGGTTGAACCGCAACCGGCTCAGATCGTCCTCGACCTTGATCAGGGCGCCATGCGCGGCGCGGCGGATAGCCTGCGCGGCCTCGTCATAGGCCTTCACCTCTGGCGTCTCAGCGCTGAAATCGGCGATATCGCCGATCAGACGCCAGAGACGCTGAACGAATTTCGCGGCCCCCTGCACGCCTTCCTCGGTCCAGATGACGTCGCGATCCGGCGGCGAATCGGACAGCATGAACCACCGCGCGGTGTCGGCGCCATAGGTCGCGATAATGTCGTCCGGGTCGATCGTGTTGCGTTTCGACTTGGACATTTTCTCGATGGCGCCGATTTCGACTGGTTGGCCGTCGTTGAGCGAAAAGGCGCGGCGGGCGGCGGCGTCATTGTCGAAGCGGATCTCGGTTGGCGAAAGCCAGCCGCCGTCGGCGGCCCGATACGTCTCGTGAACGACCATGCCCTGGGTGAAAAGCCCGGCGAAAGGCTCCTTGAGCCCGACATGGCCGGTCTCTTTCATCGCGCGCGTGAAGAAGCGCGAGTAGAGCAGATGCAGAATGGCGTGCTCGATGCCGCCGATATATTGGTCGACCGGCAGCCAGCGATCGACCGCGCTGCGCGTCGTGGGCGCGGATTCATTGTTGGGATCGGTGAAGCGGGCGAAATACCAGGACGAATCGACGAAAGTGTCCATCGTGTCGGTTTCGCGGCGCGCCGGGCGGCCGCATTGCGGGCAATCGACGTTTTTCCAGGTCGGGTGTCGATCCAGTGGGTTGCCGGGCGCATCGAATGTAACGTCCTGTGGCAGTTCGATCGGCAGGCTGGCTTTCGGAGCCGGCACGACGCCGCAGGCTTCACAATGAATGATGGGGATGGGGCAGCCCCAATAGCGCTGACGCGAAACGCCCCAGTCGCGCAATTTGAAATTGACCTTGCGTTCGGCGCGCGGCCGGCCGTCGAAGGATTCGGATTCCAGCCGGCGGATCACCGCGTCCTGCGCGGCCTTCGGCGTCAGGCCGTCGAGGAAACCGGAATTGATCAGGCGGCCGTCGCCGTCATAGGCGGTGTCGGTCAGCGTGAAGGATTTGGGTTCGGCGCCGTCCGGGCAGACCACGATGGTATAGCCGAGGCCATAGGCGCGGGCGAAATCGAAATCGCGCTGGTCATGCGCGGGGCAGCCGAAAACGGCGCCCGCGCCATAATCCATCAGCACGAAATTGGCGACATAAACCGGCAGCGACCACTCCGGATCGAGCGGATGGACCGCTTTCAATCCGGTGTCGAAGCCCCGCTTTTCAGCCGTTTCAAGGGCCGCGACCGACGTCCCCATCCGGCGGCATTCCTCGATAAACGCGCCGAGCTGGGTATCATTTTCGGCAAGGCGCGCCGCCAAAGGATGGTCCGGCGACAAGGCGATGAATTTGGCGCCGAACAACGTGTCGGGACGGGTCGTATAGACTTCAACCTCGCCAGCCGGCGCCGGCTGCGCGAGCGGAAAGCGGACCAAGGCGCCTTCCGAGCGACCGATCC
Source organism: Rhodoblastus sp. (assembly GCF_041915505.1). Taxonomy (GTDB): domain Bacteria; phylum Pseudomonadota; class Alphaproteobacteria; order Rhizobiales; family Beijerinckiaceae; genus Rhodoblastus. The sequence goes on from NZ_JAYSBG010000190.1 coordinate 6,187, forward strand.
AGTTTTTCTGCATCAGCCGCACCTTTTCCGGCCAGCGGTCGAGCGAATCGAGCGAATCGAGCAGATCCTCGGAAAAGCCCGTGATTTTGAAAAACCACTGGGTCAGCTCCTTCTGCTCGACCAGGGCGCCGGAACGCCAGCCGCGGCCGTCGATGACCTGTTCATTGGCCAGAACCGTCTGATCGACCGGGTCCCAATTGACCTTGGCGTTCTTGCGATAGACCAGCGCCTTGTCGAGCATATCGAGAAACATCGACTGCTGGTGCTTGTAATAGCTCGGATCGCAGGTCGCGATCTCGCGCGACCAGTCGATGGAAAGCCCCATGCTTTGCAATTGCTTGCGCATGGTCGCAATATTGGCGTAGGTCCAGATCGCCGGATGCGAATTGTTGAGCCGCGCAGCGTTTTCGGCCGGCATGCCGAACGCATCCCATCCCATCGGGTGGAGGACGTTGAATCCCTTGCCGCGCATGACGCG
>NZ_JAYSBG010000191.1:0-6640 GCF_041915505.1 Rhodoblastus sp.
TGGCCGGCCTCGTCGATCCGCTCCGGCTGCGGATAGACCACCTCGGCCTCGCCGACATTATCCGAGCCGGCGAAATCGAAAGTCGGGGCGACGCCGGCCTCGCCGGGATCGCGCCAATAGGTCACCGCGTCGCCGGACAGGCGGATCTGTGCGCCGGCGTAGCGCGCGCCGTCATGGACGCCGCCGTCGACCAGCCGCGCCTGGGATTTCGCGCCGGCGACCCATTCCTGGGCGCGCGCCGGGGCCGCCACGGCCAGAACGAGCAGGCAGACGGCGGCCGTTGCGCGGCGCACGCGTCGAGAGGATTTGGCTTCCCTTTGCGCGCTCATCCTTTAGCATGTCTCCATGAGGCTGCGCGCGACGTCGGCTTCCGGCCCTCCGGCCGGGACGGCGAAACCAGCGGGAAGGTTGCGAAAGTGAACAACGAAGGCCCCGGTCCTTTTCTCGAAGGCAAATGCCTTGTGGCCATGCCCAGCCTGCACGACGCCTATTTCATGCGGTCGGTGGTCTATGTCTGCGCCCATTCCGAGGAAGGCGCCATGGGCATCATCGTCAACCATCCCGCCCAGGGCGTCAATTTCGTCGATCTTCTGCTGCAACTCAAGGTGATCGAGGATTCCGACAAGCCGCGCGTCGAGGAATCGATCGGTCGCCATCGCGTGCTGGCGGGCGGCCCGGTCGACGCCAGCCGGGGCTTCGTGCTGCATTCGCCGGATTATCGCGCCGCCGAGGCCACTATGACCATCGACGACAGCGTCTCGATGACCGCCACGCTCGACGTGCTGCGCGCCATCGCCCAAGGAGAAGGCCCGGAGCGGGCGGTGCTGGCTTTGGGTTACGCCGGCTGGTCGCCGGGGCAACTGGAAAAAGAAATCCTGGCCAATAGCTGGATGATCTGCCCCGCCGACGCCTCGTTGCTGTTCGATCAGGAACATGAAGCCAAATATGAGCGGGCTTTGGGCGCGATCGGCGTCGATCTGCGTTTCCTCGCGGATGAAGCGGGCCACGCCTGACAGGACTTCCGCTCAGACCGCCGGCTCGGCGGCCGCGCCGACCAGCTTGCGGGCGTCGGCCGCGCTGAGCGGATGGCCGAAGGCGAAGCCGACGGCATATTCGCAGCCGATCTGGGAAAATTCGATCACGTCCGATTCGGTCTCGGCGCCTTCGGCGATCGCCTCCATGCCGAAATCATGCGCCAGAGTGACGACCGAGCGCAGCATGGCGGCGCGGCTGGTCAGCGAATCGTGCCGGGCGAAGCCGCGATCGATCTTGATCATGTCGAAGGGGAAGCGCTGGAGATAGGCCAGCGACGAATAGCCCGAGCCGAAATCGGCCAAAGCCAGGCCCGCGCCGAGCTCCCGCAACCGGCCGAGCATCTGGGCGGCATATTCGGGGTTTTCCATCACCAGCGCCTCGCTCAGCTCCAGCTTGAGCGAGCCCGGCGCGACTGCGGTGCGGGTCAGCACGTTCTTGACGTCCGAGAGCAGGTCGTGGCGCAGCATGCGGCGCGAGGAAATATTGACATTGGCGAAGATCGGCGGATTGACGTCGAGCGCCTTCTGCCAGGCGGCCAGTTCGCGCGAGGCGCGCTGCATGGCGAACAGGCCGAGATCGACGATGAGGCCGGATTCCTCGGCGAGCGGCAGGAAATCGCTGGGCTCGACGCGCCCGAGCCGCGGGTGCTGCCAGCGCAGCAGCGCGTCGAAGCCGGCGACGGTGCGGTCGTCGAGCCGCACGATCGGCTGGAAGAACAGCTTGATCTCGTCGCGCTCCAGCGCCCGGCGCAGCTCGCCTTCCAGCGCCTGCCGGTTGGAGCCTTGCGAGCGCATCGAGGGCCGGAACACCTCGATCCGGCCGCCGCCGTCGCGCTTGGCGTAGCGCATGGCGATTTCGGCGTCCTTCAGCATGTCCTCGCGCTTGGGATGCCATTGCGGGTCGAACAAGGCGATGCCGACCGAAACGCTAAGCGGGATTTCCCGATTGGCGAAAGTGACCGGCGCGGAAACCGTGCGGCGAATGCGGTCGGCCAGATTGACGATCTGCTCGGTCGCGGCCTCGGAGGCGAGAATGATCGCGAACATGTCGCCCGAAATGCGCGCCAGCGTGTCGCGCGGCTGCAGCAGGCGCCCGAGCCGCCGGGCGACGGTCAGCAGGATCGAATCGCCGGCCGAGACGCCGACGGTTTCGACGATCTTGCCGAAGCGGTCGATATCGACGCACAGCACCGAGGGGCGCTGATGCGGCGCGGTTTCGGCGTGGATCAGCGCCAGATCGAGCCGGTCGAAGAAGATTTCGCGATTGGGCAGGCCGGTCAGATTGTCGTGCACGGCGTCATGCAGCAGGCGCTCGAAGGCGTTTTTCTGTTCGGTCACGTCGGTCAGCGTGCCGACGAGGCGCACCACGTCGCCGTCCGGCCCAACGACGGGCCGCGCGCGCAGCCGAAACCAGAAATAATGGCCGTCGCTGGCGTGCAGCCGGAAATCCTGGCTGACGCGGCCCCGCCTTTGCTCCAGCACCGTATCGAGGCAGGCGCGATAACGGTCGCGCTCCAAGGGATGCAGCAGGCTCAGCCAGGACGAGGCCGGGCCCTCCAGCTCGCCGCGCTTCAGGCCGAGCTGGTCCTCGATATCCGGGCTGACATAGATGCGGTCGTTGACCACGTCCCAGTCATAGATGATGTCATTGGCGCCGGTCAGCGCCAGGGCCTTGCGCTCGACGTCGCTGATCGCGCCATGGGCGACGCCGCCGGCGGCGAAGGCGCTCTGCATGATGGTGAAGCCGATCAGCATGACCAGCAGGACGAGGCCGCCGAGCAGAGCCGGCGAGGCGAGGTCGTTGGCGATCGAGCCATTGATGGTGAAGGCGGCGGCGCAGACCCAGACCACCAGCAAAAGCCAGGTCGGGATCAGCATGACGGCGCGCTCGACGCCATGGGTGGCGAGATAGACCACCAGAATGAAGCCGACCGCCGCGACGGTGGCGAGTGAAATGCGCGCGACGCCCGCTGCGACCGGCGGGTCGTAGACGGCGAGACCGACCAAAGCCAGCAGGAACAGCAGCCAGACGCCGGCGACATGCGAGGCGCGCACATGCCAGCGGCTGAGATTGAGATAAGCGAACAGGAAGACCACCAGAGTGGCCGAGAGCACGGTTTCGGCGCCGGCGCGCCAGATCCGGTCGGCATTGGTCTCGGTGCCGAAAATCTTGGCCCAGAAGCCGAAATCGATCGAGACATAGGCCAGCACGGCCCAAGCCAAAGCGGCGGCGGCGGGGAAGATCACCGCGCCCTTGACCACGAAGACGATGGTCAGGAACAGAGCCAGCAGGCCGGCGATGCCGATGACGATGCCCTTGTAGAGCGTCAGGCCGGTGGTCTTGTCCTTATAGGCCTCCGGCTCCCATAGATAGAGCTGCGGCAATTTCGGGGATTTCAGCTCGGCGACATAAGTGACGGTCGCGCCCGGATCGAGCGTCAGCCGGAACACGTCGGCGTCGGGCGAATCCTCCTTTTCGGGGGGAATGCCCTGGCTGGCGGTGATTTCGGCGATGCGTTCGGCGCCCAGATCGGGCCAGATCACGCCGGAGCCGACCAGCCGGAAATGCGGGGCGACGATCAGCCGCTCCATCTGCTCGTCGGTGTCATTGGTGAGCGCGAACACGATCCAGGACGGATGGGCGCCGGCCTCGCGGGCGTGGACCTCGATGCGCCGAACGATGCCGTCCGGGCCGGGCGCGGTGGAGACCTGGATGCGGTCGCCCTGGTTGGAATAATTTTCGACCCAATGGGTCAGGTCGATCGCCTGGGCGTCCGGCGGCACGCGCACCGATTCCACGGCGCCGGCGGGCGTGAGCCCCGCGAAGGCGGCGAGCAGCGGCAGCAGCAACAGGAAAGCAAGACGAAACGGGCGCACGTGACCTTGGGTAAAGCGGGGTGGGGCGGCTGGCGGAGACCGCTGCGGGTTTTCGCAAATATCGCCGTCATTGCCTAGAGCGGCGCGCGAAAAAGTGGACCGGACATTTCACGGGAAGGCCGTGAAAATACAGGAGGCCGGGACCGACGGCTGAGAAGCGCCGCCGGTTCCCGGCGCGGCGAACGCGTGCGCCAACTTCATGTCGAAACTGTGTCTTCGTCCGTCTTTCCCGCCGGTTCGGCGGCGCGGTCGTCGCGCGCCTCGCGCAGGAAATCGCGCTCCAGCATGGCGAACAGCAGGTGGTCCTGCCAGGCGCCGTCGATCATCAGATAGGCGCGGGCGAAGCCCTCGCGCTGGAAGCCGAGCCGCTCCAGCAGCCGGCGCGAGCGCTCGTTGTCGGGCGCGCAGGCGGCCTCGACCCGATGCAGGCTCATTTCCAGAAACGCATGGCGCAGGACGGCGCGCACCGCCTTGGCCATGAAGCCCTGTCCGGCATATTTCTCGCCCATCCAATAGCCGAGCGTCCCGCATTGCGCGACGCCGCGCCGTACATTGCCTAGCGTGATGCCGCCGAGCAGGGCGTCGTCCTTGGTGCGGAAAATCAGATAGCTGTAGGATTCATCCTCGGCGCGCTCGCGGTCCTGGCGCAGCACGCGGCGCTGGAAGGACGGTTTGGTCAGGTCGTCGAGCGGCCAGGTCGGCTCCCAGGGCGTCAGGAAGGCGCGGCTCGACTGGCGCAGCAGCCGCCAGGGCTCGAAATCGCCCATCACCGCCGGACGAAGGTAGATCCCCTCTCCGTCAAGACGGCCGGCGGCAGGCTTTTTGCGGGGGATACCAAAGAGAATCATGAGCGGTCGCGAGCGTTTCATCATGTTTAACACAGAAACGCGGGCTTATCGACCGGTCAGACTCCGCGAAGCAGCGCGGAAACCTCCGCCGCGCCCGGCGCCTTGCGCCTGGCGCCGAGCAAGGTCACGGTCGGCGGCGCGCGCAGCATTTCGGCGCCCGCCGCGCGCACTTCGGCGAGGCTCAGCGCGTCGATCTTCTCGATCATTTCCGCGCGGGTCAGCACCCGGCCGAAGATCATGGTCTGGCGGGCGATCTGTTCGGCGCGGGCCGAGGAGCTTTCGAGCGCCGTGAGCAGGCCGACCTTGGTCTGCGCCTTGGCGCGGGCGAGATCGGCCTCGTTCAATCCATGAGCGGCTTCGGCGAGGCAGGCCAGGCTCACCTCGATCAATTCGCGCGCCTGCCGCCCCGAGGTCGCGGCCTCGAAGCCGAACAGGCCGGTGTCGAGGAAGGGCCAGTGGAAGGAAGAAATGGAATAAGCCAGCCCGCGCTTTTCGCGCACCTCCTGAAACAGGGGCGAGGCCATGCCGCCGCCGACGGCATTGGCGAACAGATGCGCGGCATAATGGCGCAGGTCGCCATAGGCGCGGCCCTCGAAGCCGATCACCACCTGGGTCTGCTCCAGTTTCTTGGCGACCACGACCTCGCCGCCGACATAGCGGGCGGGCTCGGCCGCGACCGGCGGCGTCGCGGGCAAGGCGGCGAACAGCCGTTCCGCCTCGTCGCGGATCTTGCCATGATCGACGGCGCCCGCGCCGGCGACCACGATGGCCGGCGCGCTGTAATGGCGGCCAAGATAGCCTTTGATGGCGTCGCGATCGAAGCCGCGCACCCTTTCAGGCGTGCCGAGAATGGCGCGGCCGATCGGCTGGTCGGGAAAGGCGGCGGCGTTGAACAGGTCCATCGCCAGATCTTCCGGCGCGTCCTGCAGCGCCGCGATTTCCTGCAGCACGACCTCCTTCTCGCGCTCCAGCTCCTCCGGATCGAACAGGCTTTCGGTGAGAATGTCGGCGAGCACGTCCAAAGCGAGGCCGCAATCCTCGCGCAGCACGCGGGCGTAATAAGCGGTGCTTTCGACGCCGGTGGCCGCGTTGAGATCGCCGCCCGCGCTTTCCACCGCCTCGGCTATGGCGCGGGCGTCGCGGCGCCGCGTGCCCTTGAAGGCCATATGTTCGAGCAGATGCGACAGGCCCTGTTCGGCCGCGCTCTCGCTGCGCGAGCCCGCCGCGACGAAAACCCCGAGCGAGGCGGTCTCAAGCCCCGGCATGGCGTCGGTGACGACGCGCAGGCCGGAGGGGAAGGCGCTGGTTTCAACGGCCATTTTGGCTCTGGGTTACGGCCCGCGCGCGGGCGCGGATGAAAGAGGCGATGGCGTTCTCGTCATTGGGCAGGATGTCGAAACGCTCGTGGCGTTCGAACAGGTCGGCCAAATGCGCCGGCAGCGGGGCCGAAATCCCGGTCGCCGCGCGCACGGCGTCGGGGAATTTGGCCGGATGCGCGGTGCCGAGCGCGACCATCGGCGTCGCCGGGTCCTTCGCCAGATATTTGCGGGCCACATGGACCGCGACGGCGGTATGCGGGTCGAGAATATATTCGCATTCGCGCCAGGTTCGGGCGATTTCGCCCGAGGTGTCGGCTTCGCTGGCGGCGCCCGCCGCGAAATCGGCGCGGATATGCGCCAGCGCCGCCGACGGAATGTCGAAGGCGCCGGACTGGTCGAGGCTCGCCATCAGGGCGCGGATTTCGGCCGGGTCGTGGCCGACGGCGTCGAACAGCAGGCGCTCGAAATTGGATGACACCTGAATGTCCATCGAGGGCGATTGCGTCGCGTGGACGCCACGCACTTCGTAGCGGCCGGTCTCCAGCGCGCGGGCGAGAATGTC
>NZ_JAYSBG010000192.1:0-6637 GCF_041915505.1 Rhodoblastus sp.
CGGCCTCACTCCATCTGAAGCGTCTCGTGAAGCAGATCGAACAGCTCAAGGCGCAATCGGCGCCGCAGCGGATCGCCGATTTCCTGCTCGATCAGGTGACCGCCGAGTCCGGGCCGGCGGCCATCGCTCTGCCCTATGAAAAGGCGCTGATCGCCAATCGCCTCGGCATGCAGCCGGAAAGTTTTTCGCGCGCGCTTGCGCGCCTGCGCGACCTTGGCGTGACCGTGGAGCGCGACAATGTTCACATCAAGGATCTGGCGAAGCTGATCGCCTTTTCCGCGCGCTCGGGCGAGGACGAAGGCTAGATCGTTTCATTGTTTCATGGAAACAATGAAACGATCTAGATTTTTGTTTTGACGCGTATTCGCTTCGCGGACCTACGGTTCTTTACGCGAACCGGCATCCACTTCGCTCGAAAATGCTATAGGCGATTTCCGCTTCAGTGGCTGGTGCCTTCGGAAAAGGTGATCTTGTTGTAGACATTATATTTCCCGACTGGCTTCGACATCGGAATGCGCTTGATCTCTTGGAAGGTTTCGGCGTCGAAGACGATCAGCGCGCCATCCATTTCCCAGACGCTGACCAGCGCATGTTTGCCGGAGCGGTCGAATTCGACATGGGCGGTGGTCTTGCCCGGCGCCGGCCTCAGGGTGCGGACGACCTTCAGGCTTTGCTTGTCGATGATCTGGATTTCGTCCTTGTGTTCGGGTGACAGGAAGGAATCCGTCCAGGCATAGGGCGAGTTCTCATGGCTGCGCATGAAGAATCCCGGCCCGGCGGTGGGAATCTCGCCGACCAGCGACCAGTCCGTGGTGTCGATCACGCTGATCCTGGCTTCGTTTAGATGCGGCGTCGCCATCACGCGCCTTCCGTCGCGCATCCAGGAAATCCCCGAGCCGAGATGCGGCATGCCCGGCAGCGGAATGGTCGCGATTTCGTGGCCGACGTCGAGATTGACGACGACGGCCTTGGCCCCGTCGCGATTGGCGCCGAGCAGGTGGCGATAGGAGGGGTCGAAGAAGAAATCGTCGAGCGGCTCGCCGATTTCGATGCGGCGCAAGGCGAACAGCCCCTGCGACGAGGGCAGCGCCTCGGTCATCGATTTTTCGTTGCTGTGGACGAGGCCGGCATAGACGGGCGGCGCGTCGGGATTGGTCGCGATTTCCCAGATTTCCGGCGCGTCTTTCAGCGCGGCGATGAAACTGTCGCGGGCGGGCGCCTGATAGACCGCCGAGACGCGCGAGGCATGTTTGTTGCGGTCGGCGACATCGAAAATCTTCTCGACCCTCAGATCGTCGGCGGAAAGAATGACCAGCGTGTTCGGCAGGTAATTGGCGACCGCGATATGTTTGCCGTCCTTGGAAATGGCGATATTGCGCGCATTGATTCCGGCGCGGATTTCCGCCGTGACCTGCAGGGTCCAGAGATCGAATTTGGTCACCCAGCCGTCGCGCGAAGAGAAGAACACATAGCGGCCGTCGGGGGTGAATTTCGGCCCGCCGTGGAGGGCGTATCGGCTCTTGAAGCGGAAGATCGGCTCGAACCTGTCGCCGTCGAGAATGCTGACGTGATGGTCGCCGCCTTCGACCACGACGAACAGATTCAGCGGGTCGGCGGAGAAGGCCGGCTTGTCGGCGGCGGGCGCCGGCGTAAGGATGCGCGAGGCCTCGATATCCTGCTGGCTCCAATGCGGTGAGACGGCGGGCGGCGCATAGACATAAGCCGCCAGCGCTTTGACGCTGTCCTCGTCGATTTCATCCTTGAAGGCGGGCATTTGCGTGGCCGCGCGGCCGTTGCGAATCGTGGCCTCGGCGCCGGCTTTGCCCAATTTCCCGAGATTGTCCGGCAGCAGCGCAGGCCCCAGTCCCCCGAGGCGATCTGTTCCGTGGCATGCGGAGCATTTCGAGAGATAAAGCGCGTTGGCGTCGGGCTCGGCGAAAGCGGGCGACGCGGCGAGCAAGGCGAGGCTAAAGGCGAGGCGCTTCATGTCGCGTTCCACGGAAGGGGCGGAGGGTGAGCCGGTCGGCGGCGGGCGCGCCGATTTCCTGGTCGGTGAGATAACAGGCGGGGTCTTCGGCGAAGGCGTCGCCGCTCAATTGCAGCGCGCGCACGCGCGTGTTGCCGCCGCAAATATCGAAAAAGGCGCAAGACCCACAGCGTCCGGAGATCTTGCGCGGCCGCTGCTTCAGCCCCGCCATGATCGGATCGGAAACGTCGGTCCAGATTTGCGAAAACGCCCGCTCCCGCACATTGCCGAGGCTGTAGGACCACCACATCGTATCCGGATGGACGTTGCCGAGATTGTCGATATTGGCGACATTGACGCCGGAGGAATTGCCGCCCCATTGCGCCAGTTTTCCGCGCAAATGCGCCGCACGGTCCGGGAAGCGTCCCAGCGTCCAGAAATAGAGCCAGACCGCATCGGCGTCATTGTTGCCGGTCACGAAATCGAGGTCGTCGCCACGCTCCAGCGCCTGCCACGCGGTGTCGATGAGAAAGTCCATCGTCTCGCGCGTGACGGTCCAGTTGGCGTCGTCGCCGCGATTCTTGTTGCCGCGTCCGGCATAGACCAGATGGGACAGATAGAATTTCTTGACGCCTTCCGTTTCCGCGAGCGCGATGACGCGCGGCAATTCCCGGAAATTGTCGAGCGTCATGGTGAAGCGCAGACCGACCTTGATTCCGCGCGCGACGCAGGCGCGCACGCCGGCCAGAGCCGCGTCGAACGATCCTGTCTGGCCCCGGAAGCGGTCATGGGTCGCGCCGATCCCATCGAGGCTGACCCCGACATAATCGTAGCCGATTTCTGCGATCTGGTCGGCGGCGGTCTCGTCGATCAGGGCGCCGTTGCTGGAGAGCGCCGTGTAGAAACGCATGGCTTTGGCGCGGCGCGAGACGTCGAAAATGTCTGGACGGAGCAAAGGCTCGCCGCCCGACAGAATCAGCGCCGGCACGCGAAACCGCTTGAGCTCATCCATGACGGCGAACACCTCGTCGGTGGACAGTTCGCCAGGAAAATCGACGTCGGCCGAGATGGAATAGCAATGCTTGCATTTGAGGTTGCAGCGGCGGATCAGGTTCCAGATCACGACCGGGCCGGGCGGGTCGCGGCGCGGGCCGACCGGCGACGGATCGCGCAATTCGCGCAACATTTCGGTCAGACGAAACATCTAATCACCTAGTCGCAAGCCGGTCTTCTTCAGGATGCGCGTGGAAAACAGGATGTCCGAACCCCGGCGCGCGGGCCCCAGCAATTCGGCGATGCGCTGGGCCTTTTCTCGCACTTCCTCTCTGGTCTTTCCGTGCGCCATCGCAAACAGATTGTAAGGCCAGTCCGGCAAGGCGCGCGGGCGCAGATAGCAATGGCTAATGAAATCCAGCGCGCCGACCCAGGCCCCGAGCTTTTCGGCCTGATCGTCGTCGACGTCCCAGACCGTCATGCCATTGGCGACGAGGCCGAGCTTGTAATGGTTCGGCACCAGGCCAATGCGCCGGATGATTCCCTTGTCGATCATGCGGGCGAGCCGCTCCAGAACCTCGGCTTCGCTCACGCCGATCTGTTCCGCGACGAGGGCATAGGGCTGCGGGCCGAACGGCAGGCCCGCCTGCGTGGCGCGGATGAGCGCGCGATCGATGTCGTCGATGAACGGAGGATTGCGGTTCATGCGCTCACCCGGAATTCGACGAAAAATTCGCGCAATTTGGGAAAGGCGAACACGCGCAGGCCGGTCGCCTGTTCGATTTCGGAGCACAGGGTTTCGATCTTGCTCGCCTGATCCGTCGCAAGAACGAACCACATATTGAGGCGATGGTCCCGGCGATAATTATGCGCGACCTCGATGCGATCGTTGACCGCCTGAACCGTCTCGTCCCAACGCTCCTCGGGAACGGCCATGGCGCAGAGGCAAAAGGCGCCGCCGAGCGCGTCAGCGTTGAACATCGGCCCGAACCTCGTGATCATATTGTCGTCACGCAGCGCGCGGATGCGTTCGATCGCCTCGTCTTCGGAAATGCCGAGGTCGTGGGCGACTTCGGCGAACGGGCGGGACGTCAGTGGAAAGCCGCCCTGCCAGCCATTGATGAGTTTGCGGTCGATTTCGTCCAGCATGGAAGCCCTCACGCCGCCGACAGTCGCGCGCCGCGCTGACGGAAGCAGCGGCGCGAGAACAGAATTTCGTGACCCGCCGATGCGTCGCCAATCCGCTCGGCGAGCGCCGCGACTTCGCCGCGCACGACATCGCGATCGCATCCGTGAATCATCGAGAACAGATTGTAACGCCAGACCGGCGCGCGCCGCGGGCGCTCGTAGCAGAGCGTCACGCATGCGGCGTCGGAGAGAATCTGCGCCGCATCCGTCAGGGCTTCAGCGGCAATGTCCCAGACCACCATGGCGTTGGCGCGGAAACCCAGCGCATGGTGCTTCACGACCAGGCCGAAGCGCGCGATCACGCTTTTTTCGACTAGATCGCCGAGACGCGCGATGACCTGATCCTCGCGCCAGCCGAGGCGCCGGGCGATTTCGGCATAGGGGCGCTGGGACAGCGGCAAACCATCTTCCAATGCGGTCAGAAGGATCAGGTCCTGCGCGTCCGGCGGGAGCGGCGCGGCCGCATCTGCGCGCGCCTTGCGGCGGCCATTGCGCGCGAAGACCGGAAAACCGAGGTCGATATGAAAGGCGCGCAGCATGGGCAGGTCGAGGACCGGCGCGCCGCAGCGGCGCTCGATCCGGGCGAGGCTGGCGTCGATGGCGACGCGCGACGGACCGGTGACGACGAACCAGAGATTGAACGCATGCTCGCGTTCGTAATTATGGTTGACGCCCGGCTCGTCATTGACCAGCGCGGCCATTTCCTCAAGGCGATGCGGCGGCGCCGCGATCGCGGCGAGGGTGGACGCGCCCGCGCTGTTCGGGCGCAGGACCGGGCCAAGGCGGGACAGGACGCCGGCATCGATGAGACGGGCGACGCGCGCCGCAGCGCCTTCCGCGCTGTCGCCGATGGTTTCGCCGACCAGAGCAAATGGCTTGGACGTCAGCGGGAAATCGCGCTGGAACGTATCGATCAACATTTTGTCGCGTGCGTCGAGCCGGGAATCGAACATGGCGTCATGACCCCAGGCGATGAGCGCGGGCGGTGAAGAAAATGCCCGAAGGTTTCAGGGCGGGAATTTCCGCGATCTTCGTCCGGCGCCGGACGTCCATGACGTCGATGCGGTCGGCGTCGCGCACGGAGATCCAGACCTCATGGCCGCGCGGCGTGAACTCGAGATGGAGCACGGCGGGGCCCGGCGTGAACGAATGAACGACTTCGAGCGACGGGATGTCGATGATCTGCACCGTGTCATTGTCGGGATGGCCGAAATTGACCCAGGCCTCGCGGCCGTCGGGCCGCATGACGCAGAAGATCGGCTGGCCATGGGCGGGGATGCGCTTCTTCTCCGTCAGGGTGGCGAGGTCGAGCGCGAGGACATCGTGCTGGCCGGCGGCGGGCAGAAGCAGAACGTCGGAGGACTGCCCCCAACCTTCGAGATGCGGCATCTTGTACACCGGCAGTTTCTCGCGACCGGCGCTGTAGCCCTGCATCACGCGCTGGGATTTCGGCTCGGTGGCCCAGAGATCGATATGGGCGAAACCGTCGTCGCCGAACAGGCCCGCCAGGTAATGGCGCGCGTCCGAGGTGACGTTGCCGTCATAGGGCAGGCGACCGACATTGCTGAATTTGGTCAGTTTGGGCGTCGCGCCCTCGCCGAAATCGGCGATCCAGATCTCGTCCGCGTCATAAAGCGAATAGATGAAGCGGCGCCCCGGCAGATCGACCAGCCCGACGGTTTTCGATGGCGCGCCATTGGCGCCGATCGCGGGGATGGAGGCGATTTTGTCGAGGCTGCCGGCGTCGAACACCTTGACGCCGCCGGGTTCGTAATTCGAGACCGCGATCAGTGTGCCGTCGTCGGAAATGGCGCCGCCGATGGAATTGCCGCCCTGAACCACGCGCTTTTCGATGCGCGCCTCCAGCAGGTCGACCTTGGTCAGCCCGCCGTCGCGTCCGAACACGAAGGCGTAACGCTCGCAGGGCGAGAACACCATTGAGGCGTGCGAGAGATCGCCGAGCCCCTCGATGCGCCCGAGCGCCGCGCGCCGGATCTGATCCACCAGAACGAGGGAGCCATTCGCGCGCTCGACGATCAGACCGAGCGCGCCGGTCCCGCGGGGCATGGGCGTCTGCGCGCGCGCCGGTCTCGCCGTTGCGGCGGCGAAGGCGCCGGAGGCGAGTCCGAAACGAAGCAGGCTGCGACGGTTCATTGCGGAAAGCCTTCCTTCAAATGTCGCGCGATCCAGCGGGCGTCCTGCTCGCTGAGCAAGCCGCGCCACGGCGGCATCGGCGTCCCCGGCACGCCGCCGAGAATGATTTCGGCGAGGACGCCCTCATCCCGTCCGGCGAGATTCTGCGGCAGCAGAGCCGGTCCGAGCCCGCCCTTGAGCGTCAGGCCGTGGCAGGAGCCGCAATCCTGGCGGACGAGCGGCGTGAGCTTGTCCGGCGCCGGCTGGGCGAATGCGGCCGCCGGGCAGAGCGCGGCCAATGTCACGAGCATGGTCGCGCTAGACCGCATGGCGGGCCTCTACGTCCGCGACTGTCGC
>NZ_JAYSBG010000193.1:0-6614 GCF_041915505.1 Rhodoblastus sp.
AGCACAGCCGTCACGGCGCCGACCGGCGGCGCGAAATCGGCCATCAGGCCCTGCGGCATCGAGCTGGCCGGAACGAAGGAATCCGCCGCCGCCATCCGGCCCGCGACCCAGCCGAGCAGCGCCGCGCTCGCCCACAGCAGCGGCGGCTTGCGCAAGATCGTGATGACCTGCGCCGAGCCCAGGGCCAGCAGTGGGATCGACAGAGCGAGGCCGAACAGGACGAGGGGCTTTTCGACCGAAGCGCCCGCCTCCCCCAGCGCAAGCGCCGCGCCGACGACCGCTGTCATATTGATGAGCGCGGCCGGCGCGTCGAAAGCCAGAGCGGCGGCCATCGCCCCGCCGAGATCGCGGCGTGGCGGAATCTCCGGCGCCTTGTCGGTCTCGCCCCGGATCGCGGTGGCCAAAGCCGCCCACAGCAACAAAGCGGCGCCGGCAAGGCCGAATCCCGGCAGGCCGACGCAGGCCATCAGCGCATAGGCCAGCGCGATGCGCAGCAAGATGAACAGGATCGTGCCGAGATTGACGCCGAGGCGCTTCCGCTCCGCCGGCAGCGCGCGGGTGGCCATGGCCAGCGCCACGGCGTTTTCGCCGGACAGGATGAAATCGAGCCATACGATCTCGATGAGGCCGGCGATGATTTGCGAAAAGTCCATGTTTTTGCCCTGACGGGGATGACGCGGAGATTAGGACAGCGCGAAAGCTTTCGCCATGGTCAGAATGACGCGGGTCGCGCGATCGAGCCGCGCGCCGCGCCAGTTCGGCAGATGGACGAAACTGGCGCGGCGATCCATCAGCAGCGTGAGATAGAGGCTTTCATTGCAGAGATAATCGCCGGCGTCGCGCGAGAGCGAGGCCGGAACGCCATTGCGCCGAGCCAGGGCGGCGAGCCGGGGCGCGGCGCCCGAAGCGTGCAACACCTCCGGCCCGCCATGCGCCAGCAGTCGGCAAAAAGGCCGCTGTTTCGCGGCGTCGGGCTTGAGGATCGAGGCGCGGTTGCGCGCCAGGGTTTCGATCGTCAGCCGTCTGCGACGCCCGGCGACGCCGAGCAGAAGCACGGCGTCCGGGCTCGTGCGTGCGAACAGTCGCGACAGCGTCGGCGACAGGGCGAATCGCTCGACCGGCAGAATGGCGGTGTGAAGGTCGATTCCGGCGAGCGCGAACACGCTCTTGGCCTTTTCCAGCCGCTTCACGATGATTTCGGCTGGATTGACGCGTTGGCCCGGAAACGGCCCGAACCCGGCAACGACCAGCGATTTCCGCATGGAAAAACTCATAAGCCAAGCGCGGCTGCGATTTTCTCGACGGCGACCGTCGGCGACAACGCGCCGTCGGCGACCTGCTTTTCCAGCGCCGGCAGCAGCGCGCGCACCTGCGCGTCGGAGCGCAGACGCGAGAACAGCAACTCCTCCAGCATGGTCCACATCCATTTCACCTGCTGGCTGCGGCGTTTCTGCGCGAATTCGCCGCTGGCCTCGAAGCGGCGGCGATGCTCGACCACCTGCTCCCACATCGCATCGAGGCCGATATTATCGAGGCCGGAAACCAGCACCACCGGCGGCGACCAGTTCTGCGAGGCCGGCTGCATGATGTGCAGGGCCGCGCGGTATTCGCCCGCCGCCCGCACCGCGCGTGGGCGGCCTTCGCCCTCTGACTTGTTGACCGCGATCATGTCGGCCAGCTCCAGCACGCCCTTCTTGATGCCCTGCAATTCGTCGCCGGCGCCCGGCAGCATCAGCACCAGAAAGAAATCGGTCATTTCGGCGACGGTCGTCTCCGACTGGCCGACGCCGACCGTCTCGACCAGAATCACGTCGAAACCGGCCGCCTCGCACAGCAGCATCGTCTCGCGGGTCTTGGCCGCGACGCCGCCGAGCGTGCCGGATGAGGGCGACGGCCGGATGAAGGCGTTGCGCTCGACCGAAAGCCGCGCCATGCGCGTCTTGTCGCCAAGGATCGAGCCGCCCGTGCGCGCCGAGGACGGATCGACCGCCAGCACCGCGACCTTGTGGCCGGCGGCGACAAGATTGGAGCCCAAAGTGTCGATGGTGGTGGATTTGCCGACGCCCGGGACGCCGGTGATTCCGACCCTCATGCCGCGCCCGGTATGCGGCAGCACGAGCTGAACCAGTTCGCGCGCCTGATGCTGGTGCTCGGCCTTGCGGCTTTCGACCAGAGTGATGGCGCGGGCAAGCGCTGCGCGGTCGCCCGCGCGCAGCCGTTCGGCGAGCGTGGGAATGTCGATGGCGCGGGGATGGGAATGCGGGGCGGTCATAACGCCTTATAGGCGGGCGCGACCGTCAGCGGAAGGCGCCCGTTCGCCGCACTCAGGGCATTGGTCAAGGCATTCCTGGCTGGGGAATCAGCGGCGGGCCGAAGCCGCCGCGCTGCTGCACGGCATTGACCTGCACGCCCACGGTCAGATGATCGGTGACGGCGTAATCCACGCCCGCGCCGACCGTCGTGATGGTCGCGGTCGACTGGCCGCCGACGAACATGTCGTTGATGGCCTCGAAGCCGATCGGGGCGCCGATGAGCGAACTGGTAGGCTTGGCGAGCCCGGCTCCGAAGGTGACATAGGGCATGATCCGGCCCATGTCATAGCCGACCTTGACCTGCGCCAGGCCGAAATCATAGCCGCGCGGGCCATATTGATAGAGGCCGGGCATATAGCCGGCCGAAGCCTGCGCGCCGATCACGACGCGATTGTCCAGCTCCTTGTAATAGCCGACATAAGCATCGCCGCCGAAGCCGCCGCGCGAGCCATGGCCGCCGCCCACCGCCGCGAACATGTCCGCGCCGACCGTCAGGCCGCTCCACGGATTGGACGGCGCGGGCGCATCCCACGGCTGCAAAACGGGCGGCGCGTCATAGATCGAGCCGCCGGGGCCGCTGACGAAATAAGGCAGATCCGCCGCGCGGGCCGGCGCGGCGAGAACGAGGCAAAGCAGCAAAGCGGGACGAAAGGCGCGGATCATTCTGGCCTCGAACATAATCCAGCCCTTCATCGCAGCCAAGTCGGGCGGCAAAAAGGCGGCGAGGCAAGGGGTCTCGATGATCGCGATAAGTCGCGATCATCGAGACTTGGCCTTATGCTTCTTCGGCGTCGCCGCCGCGGGCGCGGAATTCGGCGCGCAAGGCGTCGATGCTGATCTCGGCGCCGTCGCGCGCGCAGCGCCAGAAGGTCCAGCCGTTGCAGGCGGGCAGGCCCTGCGCCAGCGCGCCGATCTTGTGGATCGAGCCGACGATGTCGCCGAGCGCGACCGCGCCATCGGCGCGCACGACCGCCGTCCAGCGTTTTTTCTCGTCGAACAGCACCGTTCCCGGCGCAATCAGCCCGGCCTCGATCAGGCTGGCGAAGGCGACGCGCTTTTCCTGCCTCTTGCCGAGCGGCGTCGAAAAGGCCGCTTCGGGCAGCGGCTCGACCGCCTCGATTCGCGCCGTGGCGGCGGCGATATAATCCGGATCGCGCTCGCAGCCCAGAAAATTGCGGCCAAGCTTCTTGGCCACGGCGCCGGTGGTGCCGGAGCCGAAGAACGGATCGAGCACCAGATCGCCGGGCTTCGACGCCGCCATCATGATGCGCGCCAGCAGCGCCTCGGGCTTCTGGGTCGGATGGGTCTTGCGGCCCGAATCGTCCTTCAGCCGCTCGGCGCCGGTGCAGATAGGGAAAAACCAGTCGGAGCGCATCTGGCGGTCTTCATTGCCGGCCTTCAGCGCCTCGTAATTGAAGGTATAGGCTTTCGCGCCCGCGCTCTTGGAGGCCCAGATCATGGTCTCATGGGCGTTGGTGAAGCGGCGGCCGCGGAAATTCGGCATCGGATTGGCCTTGCGCCAGACGATGTCGTTGAGGATCCAGAAGCCGAGATCCTGCAGGATCGCGCCGACCCGGAAAATATTGTGATAGGAGCCGATCACGAAAATGGTCGCGTCGGGCTTCATCGCGCGGCGCGCGGCGGCGAGCCAGTCGCGGGTGAAGCGGTCATAATCGGCGAAGGAGGCGAATTTGTCCCAGTCGTCGTCGACGGCGTCGACCTCGCTCTGGTCCGGGCGGGTCAGGCCGCCTTCGAGCTGAAGATTATAGGGCGGATCGGCGAAGACCAGATCGACGCTGGCCTCGGGCAGGCCGAGCATGGCCTCGACGCAATCGCCGACCAGGATCTGGTCGAGCGGCGGCGCGGCGACAAGACGCGGCTCGGCGGCGGCGCGAATGGTCGCCCCCGCCGCCGGGCGTCGGACCGGCGTAAGTCCAGTACGCGAAACCAGATTCTGGACTTTTTGACCGGCCGTCCCGGCGCGAAGGATACGCATGAACTCAAAACCGCACGCGACTGACTGACCGGGCCAAGCTACCCGCGACGCGGTAAAGAGGCCGTATAGGTTTCACAAAGGCCGTTGTCTCTTTTCCGAACGGAATTCTTAAGTCATCGTTATCCTTAACGCCCCGGCCGAGAGCAGAAAGGACGCGCGCGGCGTCTTAGGCCCGGAAAAACAAGGCGATGACGCCAAAGGCGCGTTAAGAATGGTAAAGACCCTCGTCCCCTCGCCGGAACGTTCCGACGTTACGCAACGTCCTTTCGGATGCATTTTTTGTGAAACGCGCCGCTAAAACGTCAGGCGGGTCGCCACCAGCGGCCAATATTGGTTGGAGGTCGCGTTCATCTGCGTCACGCGCCGAACAAGGCGCGAACCGGCGCGAAGGAGCGGCGATGTTCGTCGCAGGGGCCAAGCGCGGCGAGCGCGGCGCGGTGAGTCGGCGTCGGATAGCCGGCATGGACCGCAAAGCCATAGCCGGGATGAAGCGCGTCGAGCCGCGTCATGAGGCGGTCGCGCGTGACCTTGGCGACGATCGAGGCGGCGGCGATCGACAGGCTGGTGGCGTCGCCCTTGGTCACGGCCCGGCCGGCGCAGGGCAACAGCGGCAGGTCGCGGCCGTCGACCAGAGCGAAACGCGGCGTCACGGCAAGCCCGCGCGCCGCGCGCGCCATGCAGGCGAGCGTCGCGCCCCTGATGTTCAAAGCGTCGATTTCCGCCGCCGGCGCCAAAGCGACGGAAACCGCAGCGGCCCGCGCGCAAATCGCCTCGTAAAGCGCCTCGCGCCGGCGCGCCGAGAGCTTTTTGGAATCGTCCAATCCCTCGGGCAGGTCATCCGGGTCGAGAATGACCGCCGCGACGCAGACCGGGCCCGCCAGCGGGCCGCGCCCGACCTCGTCGAGGCCGGCGGCGGGCCACAGGCCCTGCGCGATCAATTCGGCTTCGAGCCGGAAATCAGCCGGCATCAGAAAGCGCCGCCTTGTCGATGGCGTGTTTCAGCGCGCGCAGGTCGCGCCAGGCTTGCGCCTTTTTCAGCGGCGCGCGCAGCAGATAGGCCGGATGCAGCATGGGCAAGGCGCGGATGGTCTTGGTCCCGCAATGGTAATCGCGCCAATGGCCGCGCAGCCGCATGATGCCCTCCTTTTCTTCGAGCAGGGTCTGGGCGGCCGAGGCCCCGAGCAGGACGAGAAAATCGGGCGCAACCAATTCGATCTGCCGCCGGATGAAAGGCAGGCACAGAGCCAGCTCCTGCGGCGTCGGCGTACGGTTGCCGGGCGGGCGCCAGGGCACGACATTGGCGATATAAACCTTTGTCCGGTCCAGCCCGATGGCGGCGAGCATCTTGTCGAGCAATTGCCCGGCGCGACCGACGAAGGGACGGCCGATGCGGTCTTCGTCCGCGCCCGGCCCCTCGCCGACGATCATGATTTTCGCATCCGGCGCGCCATCGGCGAAGACGAGCTGGGTCGCCGAATGTTTCAGCGCGCAACCGTCGAAAGCGGCGAGTTTTTCGCGCAATTCTTCCAGCGTGCGTGCGCTCGCGGCCTGTTCGCGCGCGCCGGTCGCGGCGGCGTCATGGGACAGGGCGGCCGCGGGCGCCGGGCTTCGCGGCGCAGGCGCCGGCGCAAGAGGCGGAATTTGACGGGACGGCGCTTGACGAAGCGGCGCCTGGCGCAGCGGCTCGAACGGCGCCGGATCGGGCGGTGGAAGCGGTTCGGGCGCGAAATCGTCCGGCGGGAGCGCTGGAGACGGCGCCCGATCGGAAATGGGGGTGGGAATCTGGCGCGATTGCGCAAACCGATCCGCCGGCGTCTCCCCCACGGCGCAATCGACGCCCATCTCGGCGTACCAGCGCAAAAGCGCGGCCAAAGCCTCCTGATCCATCGCGCCGGCGTCCGTCATGAGCGTTTTTAACTTTTGCCGCTTGCCAGGGCAATAGTTCATATATAAACTACTTTGCGCTATTCGCCGTTAGCCCTGTGGACAGCGGCGACAGGCGCGCTATGAAGTGTTGTCGGAAATTTGCCGCGCCGCAGCACCGGGCGCCGTTCGGGAGACGCAGATGAGCGAAGTCGAGTTGGAGCCGCGCGAGGCGATGGATTATGACGTCGTCGTGGTCGGGGCCGGGCCTTCCGGTCTCGCGGCGGCGATCCGGCTGAAGCAGATTGATCCTTCGCTTGCCGTCGTGGTGGTGGAAAAGGGTTCGGAAGTCGGCGCGCATATTCTGTCCGGCGCGGTGATCGACCCGAAGGGCCTCGACAAGCTGCTGCCCGATTGGCGGAATGACCCGGCCCGGCCGCTGA
>NZ_JAYSBG010000194.1:0-6609 GCF_041915505.1 Rhodoblastus sp.
CTGAGTCCCTGATTGAAAGCGAGTTGTTCGGTTACGCCGACGGCGCGTTCACGGGCGCCCGAAAAAAGGGGATGAAAGGCAAAATTCTCCAGGCGAGCGGAGGGACGCTGTTTTTGGACGAAATAGGCGACATGCCGCTTGACCTGCAGTCTCGCCTTTTGCGTGTTCTCGCGCAAAATGAAGTTCATCCTCTGGGCGAGGAGCGGGCCATCCCGGTCGTTCTCCATGTTATCTGCGCTACGCATCGCGACATTCGCGATCTGGTCGCCTCTGGAAAGTTTCGTGAGGATCTCTATTTCCGACTGGCGGGAATGACATTCAAATTACCCGCGCTGCGCCAACGCGCGGATCGCCGGGCTCTAATCGAAAACATATTGCGGAATGAATCCAATGGCGACGGAAGCGACATCGCTTTCGACGAAAGCGCCATGACGCTCTTGCTTGCTTACGACTGGCCTGGAAATATCCGGCAGCTACAGAATATCGTCCGTTATTGTTTGGCTGTCGCCGACGGCCCCTGCATTACCGTCAAGGATCTGCCGCCCGAAGTTTTCGAAAAACGAGAAAAATCGTCGTCACATCCCGAAGACTGTCCTCCGAACGACCGGCCTCCAGATGCGAGGCAGAAAATTGGGCGTGAATCTTTGATTGCCGCGTTGAAATCCAATCACTGGGAAATTGCGGCGACCGCTCGCGCTCTCGGCGTCGCGCGGATCACTCTTTATCGCAGCATTGCACGTTTCGGGATCATGCGTCCCAAGCACTCGGACCGTTTTCAAGTGTGATGAATTCGTATCCTGAGTCCATCCGCGTCTATTCGCATGCGGCATCGCGCCCGCTTTTTTCCCCTATTAACAGGGAAAATGTCTGCCAGACCCGTTACCGGGTCACTCCGTCCAGCGCCGGCCATTCTGGCGAAACCTGCGTTTTTCCAAGACGAGGAATTTGCCCGTTTTTTTAGGGGGTTGAGGTCGATAGCAAGGATTCGGTCACGAAAGACTCCATTGCCGTCGCGAAATGACCGCGGCTTGCTTTTACGCGTCGGCACAGACGGGCGTTCCTGTGCTATCCTGCCTGGATGACCATCAAGATCTACATCGACGCCGACGCCTGCCCGGTGAAGGAGGAGACCTATAAAGTCGCGCTCCGTTATGGATTGCAGACTTTCGTGGTTTCCAACAGTTTCATGCAAATCCCGAAATCGCCGCTGATCGCGCGGATTGTGGTGAACGCCGGCTCGGACGTCGCTGACGACTGGATCGCCGAACATGTCGTCCCCGGCGACGTCGCCGTCACGAATGACATTCCCCTGGCGGCCCGCGTCCTGGCAAGAAAAGCGCACGCGATCGCCCCCTATGGGCGCGCATTCACCGAGGATTCGATCGGTATGGCTTTGGCGCAACGCGACCTCATGGAGCATATTCGCTCGACGGGCGAGACGACGGGCGGGCCGCCGCCCTTTACGCCGGCAAACCGCTCCCGCTTCCTGCAGGTTCTGGATCAGACGATCGCCCGGGAACGACGCAAACGCCTATTGTCGGCCCCCCGATGAGGACGTGCCCGACAGACGCCCTTTCGAGGCCGCGCCCGCCAGCCGTCGCGGGCCTTCCTCGATGCTCTGCGGTCGGTTCCGCTGCGCGCTCAATCAGTTTTTCGCGCTTGATAGGGCGCAAAACGTCAGCCATTGCGCCGCCGAGGGAATCCAAGCATGGCTGCGCTCGTAGCCGAGCTGTTTCGAGCGCGCGGCGCGGCGCCAGCCGTCGACCAGGATGAGGCTAACATCCTCCCGTTCCGCCAGCAGCAGCGGCCGCCGCGCGTCCCGGAGCGCCATGGAGGCGACCTGATGGAAATTCAATTTGGTTCGGCCGCGGATTTGCGGCGACAGATCCGCCAAGACGACGGAGCCGAACCGGAAGTCGTCCGGCGCTCTTTCGATGGCGGCGACGATCGCTTCGATTTCGATCCTTTTGCCGTCTTCCGTCAAAAAGACTTTCTCCGGTCGGCAGCGCAGCGGCGCGTTGGTCACGGGGCGCGCCGCATTATGGCGCCGATCTTATCCACTCATTCCGGCCATATGTCCGGATCATTTCGTCCGGAAATTATGAAGTGTCGAAATTTCAAATCCCGCCGCTTCTCAGTGGCGCGTCCAAGGTGAATCCAGAGCGATCAAAACGCAAACGCGCTGTTTTCATTCTGGCCGCGTCGCCGGGCCTCAACGCGTCCAGGGCGCAGCGCGTTCGGCGCCTGCGCCATAGCGTGCGCAAGCGTCGCGATGGGCCTGCGGCGGCAGTTGGCCGTCCTGGACCAGGGCGAAAATGGCGGCGAGCGCGATGGCGTTGCGGTCGACCTCGAAGAATTTTCGCAGCGCCGCGCGCGCGTCGCTGCGTCCGAAGCCGTCCGTGCCGAGAACGACACAGCGGGCGCGCAGATGCGGCGCGATGAGCTGCGGCACGGCGCGGACATAATCGGACGCCGCGATGACGGGCGCGTCGCCGGACAGGCAGGCCGCGACATGGCTGAGGCGCGGCGGCTCGTCCGGGAAAAGCCGGGCGAGACGCTCCGCCTCCTGGGCGTCGCGCGCGAGCTCGCTATAGCTTGTGACGCTGAAGAGATCGCTGGCGACCCCGAAATCGCGCGCGATCAGCGCGGCGGCCGCCTGAACTTCGCGGAAGATCGCTCCCGAACCCAGCAGCCTGACGCGCAATTGCGTCTCCGCCTCGCCTTCGCCCGAATGCCGATACATCCCTTTGACGATCGCGTCGGCGTCGCCCGGCCGCAGGTCGGCCTGCGGGTAATTCTCGTTCATCACCGTGATGTAATAGAATTCGTCGACCTGTTCGCTCATCATCCGGCGCATGCCGTGGTCGAGAATGACGGCCAGCTCCCCGGCGAAAGCCGGGTCATAGGCGCGGCAATTGGGAACGGCGGCGGCCATTACATGGCTCGATCCGTCCTGATGCTGCAGACCCTCGCCGCCCAGCGTCGTGCGTCCCGCGGTGGCGCCGATCAGGAAGCCGCGCGACCGCTGATCCGCCGCGGCCCAGATCAGATCGCCGACGCGCTGGAAACCGAACATTGAATAATAGATGTAAAACGGCAGCATTGGCTGGCCGTGCACGGAATAGGCGGTCGCCGCCGCGATCCAGGAGGACAGCGCGCCGGCTTCGCTGATGCCCTCTTCGAGCAGTTGGCCGTCGCGGCTCTCGCGATAGGACAGCATCGAACTCGCGTCTTCCGGCTCGTAAAGCTGGCCGCTTGGCGCATAAATGCCGATCTGGCGAAACAGGTTCGCCATGCCGAACGTGCGGGCCTCGTCGGCCACGATCGGAACGATGCGCCGGCCAAGCTCCTTGTCTTTCAACAAGCCGCCCAACATGCGGACAAAGGCCATGGTCGTCGACATTTCCTTGCCCGCGGGATTCAGGGCGAATTGCGCATAGGTCTCCAGCGCCGGGACCGGCGGCGTTTTCGCGGCCGTTCGGCGACGCGCCGGCAGCGGTCCGCCCAGCGCCTCGCGGCGGGCGCGCAGATAAAGGGCTTCGGGGCTGTCGTCGGGAAAGCGAAAGAAACGCAATTCGGCCGCCGCTTCGTCGCCGAAAGGCAGGTGGAAACGGTCGCGAAAGGTTATCAGCGCCTCCACGTCGAGTTTCTTGGTCTGATGGGCGGTCATCCGGGATTCGCCGGCGCCCCCCATGCCAAACCCCTTCTTGGTCTTCGCCAGAATGACCGTCGGCCGGCCCCGTTCGGCGCGGGCCGCGGCGAAGGCGGCGTGGAGCTTGCGAAAATCGTGACCGCCGCGCTTGAGAGCGTTGATTTCGCCGTCGGTCATATGCGCGACGAGCGCCGCGCTTTCGGGATCGCGATTGAAGAATTTCGCGCGATTATAGTCGCCGTCCTTGGCGCCGAGATTCTGATATTCGCCATCGACGGTTTCGGCGAAGCGACGCAGCAGCACATGATGGCGATCGCGGGCGAACAAAGCGTCCCATTCCGATCCCCACAGCACCTTGATGACATTCCAGCCGGCGCCGGCAAACAGGCTTTCCAGCTCCTGGATGATCTGGCCATTGCCGCGCACCGGCCCGTCGAGGCGCTGGAGATTGCAATTGACGATGAAGGTGAGATTGTCGAGTTTTTCGCGCGCGGCGAGGGTGAGGGCGGCGACAGATTCGGGCTCGTCCAATTCGCCATCGCCGAACACGCCCCAGACGTGCTCGTCGCCCACAGGCTTCATCCCGCGATTTTCCAGATAGCGCATGAACCGCGCCTGATAGATGGCGTTGATTGGTCCGAGTCCCATGGAGCCGGTGGGAAATTGCCAGAAATCCGGCATCAGCCAGGGATGGGGATAGGAGCACAGGCCGCCGCCGCCGACTTCTTGCCGGTAGCGCGCCAGATGGTCTTCGCCCAGCCGCCCTTCGAGAAAGGCGCGGGCATAAACGCCGGGCGCCGAATGGGGCTGAAAATAAACGAGATCAGTCGCGCGAAAAAAATGATTGAAGCCGGTCTCGAAAATCTCCGCCGCCGAGGCATAGCTGGAAATATGGCCGCCCAACTCGCCATAGGCCTTGTTGGCGCGCACGACCATGGCCAGAGCGTTCCAGCGCACCACCGACGCGATGCGTTGCTCGATCTCGAGATCGCCGGGAAAGACGCCCTGTTTTTCCGCCGGAATGGTGTTGCGATAGGCGGAAAAAGGCTGCGCCGGCCCCGCAAATCCCTCGTCACGCGCAAAATTGTCCAGTTGGCGGAGAAGAAAGGCGCCGCGCTCGGGCCCGGAATAATGGATCACGGCCTGAAGGGACTCCATCCATTCGGCGGTTTCGGCGGGGTCGGAATCCGTGGTTTTCGTAGAATTGACGTCGGTTGTGCTGGCGGCGGCGTTCACGATGGACTCCCGATTGGCTCCCGGAGCGTCAGCGCTCCGTCTGATGCGATCCTATCGCGGGATGGCCCGAATTTTCTGTCGAATATGATCGAGAAACCTTGTTTATGGGGCATAATCAGCTTCGATTTAGATCATCATCAGCATATCATACCGCCATGAAGTCCGAATTCGACGCGATCGACCTCCGCATTCTGAAGGAAGTGCAGGACGACGCCGGCCTCTCCAATGTCGAGCTTGCCGCGCGCGTTCATCTCTCGCCCTCGCCTTGTCTCGCACGGGTTCGCGCGCTCGAAAAAGACGGAGTCATTCGCCGCGCCGTGACCTTGCTCGATCCCGAACGGCTGGGCCTGACGGTGAGCGTCTTCATCCAGATCAGTCTTGAGCGGCAGGTCGAGCGGGCGCTGGAGGAATTCGAAGCCGCTATCGCCCGCTATCCCGAAGTGATGGAATGCTATCTGATGACCGGCGATTCCGATTATTTGCTGCGCGTGGTCGTGCCCGACGTCGCGGCGCTGGAGCATTTCATCGTCAAGGAACTGTCGAAAATCCGCGGCGTGGCGAATATCCGCTCAAGTTTCGCATTGAAGCAGGTCAAATACACGACGTCGTTGCCGTTGTCGCAAGCGGCGCGCCGATAACGAAACGCCGATCCGCGCGGGTTCGCGCGATGGGCGTCGCGGCCTGGACTCAAGCGGGCGATTTAGTTCTGGCGTCAAACGCCAGCTTCGAGGAGCTCCATTATATTGCCGTCGGGAGGCTCACCAAGCTGAAGCCCCTTCTGCGGATTTCAATATTTGGCGGCAATGACCATCGGCTCCGGCGCGACCTGGATCGGAACGATAATTTTGATCAGTACGGATGTCCGGTCGAGCTTCGGCGCCCGTTTTCCGATATTTCGGAATGGACGCCGGACCGGCTTCGAACCGGCGCCCATGAATGTCCATTATTTCATATGCTTATCAGGTCCGCGTCAGATGCTTGGCAGACCTGCGTTCATGGCATGGAACCTGCTGCCGCCCCAACCAACGAGAATGAACCGGGCCGCAGGGAGGCAAAAAGAATGATCGGTCTGCGCGCAAGCGGATGAGGTTTCGGGCGAAATCGCCCGTGTCATTTTCCGGAATTTACAGATTGCTTGATCCGGCGACGCAGGCGCCGATCGCGGATCATTGCGCCGATTGATCGGCATGGCGATCCATCCCGCTCCGCCACAGCGGAAGCGGAAATGACGGGCGTCAAAACACCACTTTGAACGGATGCCGCGCAAGCGCGGAACAGCGAGGCTCGGGAGGCCATTCATGTCAGAGACAATCACAAAGCCGATCAATATGAGCGACCCGGCGGAAATCGGGGCGAAAAAGCCGTGGTATCGCCTGCTCTATGTGCAGGTGCTGATCGCGATCTTTCTTGGCGTGGTGGTGGGCGTCGCCTGGCCCGATTTCGCGACCACGCCGGGCGTCAAGGCGCTGGGCGACGGCTTCATCAAGCTGATCAAGATGGTGATGGCGCCGATCATCTTCTGCACCGTCTCGACCGGCATCGCCCATATCCAGGACGCCAAGAAGGTCGGCCGCGTCGGCGTCAAGGCTTTGGTCTATTTCGAGGTGGTCTCGACCTTCGCGCTGGTCATCGGCCTCGTCATCGGCAATGTCGTGCAGCCGGGCGCCGGCTTCGGCGGCCATGCCGATGCGGGCGCGGTCGCTCAATATGTCAACGCGCCG
>NZ_JAYSBG010000195.1:0-6608 GCF_041915505.1 Rhodoblastus sp.
TCGCCGGGCAGATCGCCCCGGTGCAAGCGTATGGTCATGATGGCTGTGGTCCCCGCCCGGCGAGGGCGGGCTCGCGCGGCGCCGCAGCCCTATCATCGCCGTGGACGGCCGGCAAGCGCGCGGGCGGCAAGCGGGCGGACAAACGCGGGCGGCGCTCCTCAGTCGAGGGCGGGCTTGCCGCGAAACCCCTTGACCACGCCGCGCTGCTTCTTGCCGTCGAGCCGCCGCTTCTTCGAGGCGAGCGTCGGCCGGGTCGGCCGACGGGGCGGCGGCGGCGGGGCGGCGGCCTCGCGGATCAGCGCCACCAGCCGTTCGAGCGCGTCGGCGCGGTTGCGCTCCTGGCTACGGAACCGCCGCGCATGGATGATCAGGTCGCCGCTCAAGGCCAGCCGGGATCCCGCCAGAGCGATCAGCCGGGCGCGCACGGGCTCGGGCAGGTTGGGCGAGGCCAGCACGTTGAACCGCAATTGCACGGCGGTTTCGACCTTTTGCACATTCTGGCCGCCGGGCCCGGAAGCGCGGATGAAATCCTCGTGCAATTCCGCTTCGTCGAGCGCGATCGACCGCGTGATCCGTATCATGAACCGCCTCGCCCGAAGAAATCGCCGAAGGTAACCGCTATCGACCGAAAAGGCCGTGGCGGGAGAATCGCGCCGCACTGTTGCGAATTGCCCACAGCCCTGCGGCGCGGCTTTGTCTAGAATGGCAGCGCCGGACGCAGCGCCTTTTCTCTTAGCGAATCGCCCTTGTGATGATCAACCAGCAAGCCGCCGACAAAGCGTCCGACGACGCCGCCAATCTCCTGCTGCGCATCGGCGTCGCCGTGGCTTTCGTCGCCACGCCCGTATTCCAGTTGCTGTCCCAGCGCGCGATCTTCATTCTGCCGCCGATCGGCGGTGCGGTGATTCTCGCCGCCGGCATGGTGCTCGCGCCCCGTCTCAGCTTGCGCGACATTTTCGGCTTCCTGCGCTCGCGCCTGGGCCTCGCCGCCTGCTTCCTCGCGATCTGGCTGGCCTTGTCGCTGTTGTGGACGCCCTTTCCGGCCGAAGCCGCCCAGCGTCTGGTCAAGGCCATGCTGACCCTGCTCTGCGTGCTGCCGGTCGCGGCCTCGCTGCCGGCGCGCACCCGCGCCGCCAATCTCTATTTCCTGCCGCTCGGCGTGGCTTTGACCTCGGTCGGCGCGCTGGTCCTGAGCGCCGAGGCCTTTTCGGACGATTCCGACCTCGGCGCGCAGGAAAACCTGCGCATCGCCATAACCACCGCCTTGCTGCTGCTGTGGCCGGCGCTGGCCGCCACCCATTTGCGCAACCGGGCGACGCTTTCGGCCAGTCTCGCCATTATCGTGCTGGCGGCCGCCGTTTCGGCGCCGGCGCCCCGGGCGCTGGCCGCCACGGCCTTCGCGGCGCTCGCCTTCGGCTTTGCGTTGCGCTGCCCGGTCGTCACGGGCCGCTGGCTCGGCCGCGTGGGCGCGACCTTGTTTCTGCTCGCGCCGCTGGTTCCGCTGCTGGCCGGCCCCTTGATCCATGGGGACGCGCCGGCCTCGCTGCTCGGCGTCAAAGCCTGGAGCGGCGTGATCGCGGCGGATGGCGTGCGAATCCTGACCGGCCACGGCTTCAATTTCGTCGAAGCCGGCTATTGGCGCGGCTATATGCCGCCGGAAACGCCGCATTCCATGCTGTTCCAGGCCTGGACCGATCTCGGCCTGATCGGCGTGCTGGCGATCGCCGCTTTGGTTGCGCTCGCGTGCAAGGCCGCGGCCGCGCAATCGGAACGGCTGGCGCCGTTCTGGCTCGGCGCGCTCACTTATGTCTACGCCATCGGCGCCTTTGGGGTCGCAACCCTGCAGGCATGGTGGATCACCTCGCTGGCGCTGGCGCTGGGCGCCTTCGCTCTGGTGTCGCGCGGTGATTACAAGACGGCGCGACCGACCGCGCCGAAATGGGTCGGTTGAATCAGGCGGAGGCGACCGGGCGACCCTTTTCGTCCACCTTGCGCTCGCCGCTTTCGTCGAAAAACTCGCCCCGCTGCGGCGGCAGGATTTCCAGAACCTTGTCAGCCGGACGGCACAGGCGCACGCCCTTGGGGCTGACCACGATCGGCCGCTCGATCAGCACCGGATGTTTGGCGATGGCGGCGAAAATATCGTCATCCGACACGGCGGGATTGTCGAGGCCGAGCTCCGCATAGGGCGGGGCCTTCTTGCGCAGGATGTCCCGGATATTCAACCCGCTCCGCGCGCAAAGAATTTCCAGTAGCGCGCGGGTCGGCGGCGTCTTGAGATATTCGACCACATGCGGCTCGATCCCGGCATTCCGGATCAGGCCCAGCACGTTGCGCGACGTGCCGCAGGCGGGGTTATGGTAGATGATGACGTCGAAAGCAGTCATGTCTTTCTCCTGATCGGCTCAGCCGCCGATGTCCTCGCGCAGGATTTCCAGCTCCAGCCATTGGTCCTCGGCCGCGGCGAGTTCGGCTTCGGTCTTGGCCAGCAAGGCGGTCGCCTCATTGAAGCGCTTCGGATCGCGGGCGTAAAGCGCGTGATCGGCTAGAATGTCGTGCAATTTAACCGCCGTCGCGCGCAGCTTCTCGATTGTGCCCGGCAAGGTCTCCAGCGCGTGCTTTTCCTTGAAGGACAGGCGGCGCCTGGCGTCCACGCGGGGGGCCGCCTCAGCCCTTTCCGGCTTTTTCTCGACCGGTCTGGCCTTCACGGCCGGGCCGAGCCCGAAGCCGCGCTGGGCGATCATATCGCTGTAGCCGCCGGCATATTCCAGCCATTTGCCCTCGCCTTCCGCGACCAGCACCGAGCCGGCGACCCGGTCGAGGAAATCGCGGTCGTGGCTCACCAGCAGGATGGTGCCGGGATAATCGGCCAGCATTTCCTGCAACAGATCGAGCGTTTCGAGGTCGAGATCGTTGGTCGGTTCGTCGAGCACCAGAAAATTCGACGGCAGCGACAAGGCGCGCGCCAACAGCAGACGCGCTCGCTCGCCGCCGGACAGCTTTCCGGTCGGCGTGCGCGCCTGTTCCGGCGGGAACAGGAAATCCTTCATATAGCCGATGACATGCTTCTTCTCGCCATTGATCTCGACCCAGTCCGACCCGCCGCCGGTCAAGGTGTCGGCAAGGGTGGCGTTGGGATCGAGCGCGGCGCGGCGCTGGTCGAGCGTCGCCATCTGCAGATTGGTGCCGAGCCGGATCGTCCCGGAATCCGGCGCCAAGACCCCTGTCAGCAGATTGATTAAAGTGGTCTTGCCGGCGCCGTTCGGACCGACCAGAGCGAGGCGGTCGGCGCGCAACATGCGCAGCGACAGCGCTTTCACGATCGCCCGCTCGCCAAAGCTTTTGGCGACATTTTCGGCCTCAACCACCAGCTTGCCGGAGATTTTGCCCTCGGCGACGCTGATCCTGACCTCGCCGACCGCCCTTTTGGCGTCGCGCTTGGACTGGCGCAAAGCGGCAAGCCCCGCCATCCGGCGGACATTGCGCTTGCGCCGCGCGGTGACGCCATAGCGCACCCAGTGTTCCTCGGCCGCGATCTTGCGGTCGAGCTTCTGGGCGTCGCGCTCCTCCAGTTCGAGCAGGGCGTCGCGCCAGGCCTCGAATTCGCCGAAACCTTTTTCAAGCCGCCGGGTCTGGCCGCGATCGAGCCAGATCGTGGCCCGCGACAGATTCTGCAAAAAGCGCCGGTCATGGCTGATGAGCACCAAAGCCGAGCGCAGGCCGGCCAGTTCGCTTTCCAGCCATTCGATGGCCGGCAGATCGAGATGATTGGTCGGCTCGTCGAGCAGCAGCACGTCCGGCTCGGGCGCCAAAGCGCGGGCGAGCGCGGCGCGGCGGGCCTCGCCGCCCGAGAGCGTTTCGGGCTTTTCGGAACCGGTCAGGCCCAATTGGTCGAGCAGATAATGCGCGCGATAATCGGCGTCGCTCGGCCCCAGCCCCGCCACGACATAGGAAAACACGTCCGAAAAGCCCGTCAGATCGGGCTCCTGCGGCAGATAGCGCACGGTGGCGTCGGGCTGGAAGAAACGTCTGCCCCGATCGGGTTCGATCTCGCCGGCGGCGATTTTCAACAGGGTCGATTTGCCCGAGCCGTTGCGGCCGACAAGACAGACGCGGTCGCCGCGCTCGACCGAAAGGTCGGCGAGTTCGATCAGGGGCTTGCCGCCAAGGGTCAGTCCGACGCCCTGAAGAGTGAGAATGGGAGGAGCCATGCCCCGTTCAAACGGAAATTGACTCAGACTGCAAGAGCGCGGCGCCACACGCCCGCGGTCGCTGTTTTTTTGCAGCGCCGCAGGCTAAGTTTCGCCCGCTTCGTCAATCGCATTGAGGTCACGACATGGATCGCGCCGCCGCCTTCGCCGCCCTTGAGGCCCATCGCGTCGAGATCGCCAGCCGGCGCACGGTCGATTTC
This sequence comes from Rhodoblastus sp., assembly GCF_041915505.1. Classification (GTDB taxonomy): domain Bacteria; phylum Pseudomonadota; class Alphaproteobacteria; order Rhizobiales; family Beijerinckiaceae; genus Rhodoblastus. The sequence goes on from NZ_JAYSBG010000195.1 coordinate 4,412, forward strand.
TTCGCCGAGGACCCGCAACGATTCGCGCATTTCTCGGTCCGCCTCGACGACCTGCTCTATGATTATTCGAAAAACCGCCTGACCCGCGCCACGCTCGGCCATTTGTTCGATCTCGCCCGCGCCGCCCGGCTGGAAGAGCGTCGCGAGGCTTTGTTCTCGGGCGAAAAGATCAATAACACCGAGGCCCGCCCGGCCCTTCACATGGCTTTGCGCAATTTTTCCGGCGCGGCCGTGCGCGTCGACGGCGCGGACGTCATGCCGGCGGTAGAGGCCGAGCGCGCCAAGGTCGCCGCTTTCGCCCGCGCCGTGCGGGAAGGCGCGATTCGCGGCGCTCGCGGCGAAGCCTTCACCGATGTCGTCAATATCGGCATTGGCGGCTCCGATCTCGGCCCGGCCATGGCGGCGCGCGCGCTATCGCCCTTCGCCTCACCCGAGCTGACGGCGCATTTCGTCTCCAATGTCGACGGCGCCGATATCGCCGACACTCTCGCCGGTCTCGATCCGGCGCGCACGCTGTTCATTGTGTCGTCAAAGACCTTCACCACCCAGGAAACCATGGCCAATGCGGCCAGCGCCCGCGCCTGGATCGCGCAAGCGCTCGGCGAAGCGGCCGTGGCCGATCATTTCGCCGCCGTTTCGACCAAGCTCGACAAGGTGGCGGCGTTCGGCATTCGCCCGGACCGCGTCTTCGGCTTCTGGGACTGGGTCGGCGGGCGTTATTCGATGTGGTCGGCGATCGGCCTCAGCCTGGCCATCGCCATCGGCCCTGAGCATTTCGAGGATTTCCTGCGCGGCGGCCATGATGTGGACGAGCATTTCCGCAGCGCGCCCTTGTCGCACAATATCCCGGTCCTGATGGGCCTGATCGGGGTCTGGCATCGCAATATCTGGGGCTTCGCGGCCCAGGCCGTGATTCCCTACGACCAACGCCTCGCCCGTTTCCCGGCCTATCTCCAGCAGCTCGACATGGAATCCAACGGCAAGGGCGTGTTGCGCGACGGCGCTTCCTCGCCGCGCGCCACTGGGCCGATCGTGTTCGGCGAGCCCGGCACCAACAGCCAGCACGCCTTCTTCCAATTGCTGCATCAGGGCACGGAAGTCGTCCCGGTCGATTTCCTGATCGCCGCCGAACCCACCGAGGCCGACGACAAGCACCATGTCCTGCTGTTCGCCAATTGCATCGCCCAGAGCGAGGCTTTTTTACGCGGCCGCTCGGAGAAGGAAGTGCGCGAGATTTTACGCGCTCAGGGGCTGAATTCGGCGCAGATCGACGAACTTGCGCCGCACAAGGTGTTTTCGGGCGACCGGCCCTCGTCCACCCTGCTCTATCGCCAGCTCACGCCGCGCGCGCTCGGCCGCATCGTCGCGCTCTACGAGCACAAGGTCTTCGTGCAATCCGTGATCTGGGACATCAACCCATTCGATCAATGGGGCGTGGAGCTGGGCAAGGAATTGTGCAGCCGGCTCGCGCCGCTCGTCGCCGACGCCAGCGCGGACCTTTCCGGCCTCGACGGCTCGACCGGCGGCCTCATCGCCGCGCGGCGCGCGCTGCTGCCGGGCTGATTATTCATCCTCGCCGAATTTATTGGCGAGCAGCGCCGCTATGGCGTCGATCGCCTCCTGCGCCTGCGCGCCGGTCGCCGAGACGGTAATGGTGCTGCCGATGCCGGCGCCGAGCGTCAGAATGCCCATGATCGACTGGCCGCCGACCGTCTCGCCGCAACGCGACACGGTGATTTCGGCGTCGAACTGCTCGACGCAATGGACGAATTTCGCGGTGGCGCGCGCGTGCAGACCCTTGCGGTTGATAATCGGCAGGTCGCGCGTGACGGCGCCTTCAGGCGGCGGGGGATTGGGCGGGCAGTCGCAGGGTCCGGCTTCGTCCAAATCTGTCATTTCCCACACAAAATCTTGCTAGCCACGTAAATATATTTTCGTCCGGCCTCGGCCGCCTGCGTCACCGCCTGCTCCAGCGGCGCCTCGTCGCGCACCGAGGCGAGCTTGATGAGCATCGGAAGATTGACGCCGGCCACCACTTCGACATGGGCGCCGTTCATTACCGAAATCGCAAGATTGGACGGCGTTCCGCCGAACATGTCGGTCAGCACCACCACACCAGCCCCCGCATCCACCTGTGCGATCGCCTCGATGATGTCCCGGCGGCGGCTCTCCATATCGTCCTCGGGACCAATGGTGA
>NZ_JAYSBG010000196.1:0-4034 GCF_041915505.1 Rhodoblastus sp.
AGGCGTTTGTTGCGATGCGGCGCCTTGAACCGGCGCCCTGCGACGAGGAACGACACAGTGCGACATTTGAGAAAGACCGGACGGGCGGCGGGCCCCGCTCTGTTGCTGGCTCTGGCTCTGGCGGCGAGCCCGGGTCTGACCGGCGGCGGCGCGGCGCGCGCCGGAGACGGCTTCAATCTCGGCGGCCTGTTCGGCGGCAAATCCGACGAAACCGCCTATACGGCCGAGATTTTCATCGTCTCGACCCGTAAGGGCGGCGTTCATTCGACCGAGCTGACGCCCGGCGCCAAGCCGCGCTTCTCGCTCGACTACATTTCCGTGCCGCCGGACCACAAGCCCGGGCAGATCGAGCGCCCTGGCTTTGGCGGGCCCGATCCCAATCATCATTTTGCTCTGGCCGATCACAGCCAGCTTGACGAGGACGAATTCCGCGAGCAGGTGGCGGCGCATCTCTCGGGGCGCATCGGCAATAATCGCGACGTGCTGGTCTATGTCCACGGCTTCAACACCTCGCTCGACGAGGCCCGCTTCCGGCTGGCGCAGATCGCCGTCGACACCAAATTCGGCGGCGTCCCGGTGCTGTTCACCTGGCCGTCCAAGGCGGCATTGCTGGCCTATGGCGCCGACAAGGAAAGCGCCACCGCCTCGCGTGACGCTTATCTCGGCCTGCTCAACGATCTGTCGGAAACGCCCGGCGTCGGCCGCATCCATATTCTGGCCCATTCCATGGGCACCTGGCTGACCATGGAGACCCTGCGCGAATCCGCCTTGTCCGGCTCGCCCGACCTGCACGGCAAGCTCGGCAATGTCATGCTGGCGGCGCCGGATATCGACGTGTCGGTGTTCAAGCAGCAGATCGCGCGGCTCGATCCGTCGCATTTCTCGGTCTATGTCTCCAAGGACGACCGCGCCTTGCAGGTCTCGGCCAGCCTTCAGGGCGACCGCCGCCTGGGCGCGCTTGATCCCTTTTCCGAGCGGGACCGCGACCTGATCGAGAAGCTCGGCGTCGGCGTCTATGACATTTCCGACCTGTCGACCAATCTGATCGGCCATGACAATTACGCCAATGCGCCGAAGGCGGTGAGCCAGATCGGCGCGCGCTTGACCAAGCCGCGCGCCGCCGAGGCCGAAACGCAATCGGTGATTGACGCCGGCGCGGACCGCACGCCGAAACCGGCGCCGGGCCAGATCGACAGCCAGGATCTTGCGCCGCCCGCGCCCGCGCCCCAGGCCGGGCAGTAATAGAATAGGCCTCTCCGCGTCATTGCGAGCCATAGGGCGTCGGAAGACGCCCTATGGCTCGCAATGACGGGCGGGTCTGTTTGTCGGTAGCCTCAAGCCTGCGCTGATGGCCGGCGATCACTTCGCCGCCCGCGCGGAATGCCACGCCTGCTCAGGCGCGCGCGGTTTGGGCGGCGTGGCTCTGCTGATAGAAATCGGCGAGTTCGAGCAGCGCGGCGCGGCAGTCGCCCATATAGGACGAGCCGTGCATGACCGCCAGACGCTTGGGCTCCAGCGCCGCGAGCTTGCGCAATGTGGGCGCAATGGCCGGCGTGAGGGCGCTGGCTTGAAACGCCTCCTCGGCGGCGATCGCCGCGGCGACGATGCTGTCGGTCGTCAGCGCCGGCCCGTTCCCGATCTGGGTGAAGAGATCCCCTGAAAACAGCGTGCCAGTGGTCTCCTCGTAAATGAGGCCCGACTCCCAGGCATGGGGCACGTGCGGCGTGTCGATATAGCGGATGCGCGGGCCGCCAAGATCGAGAACCTCGCCATCGGCGAGCGCGCGCGGCGGTCGGTCGGCCAGATCGTTCAGCGAGACCATGCAGGCTGTCTGGCCGTGAATAACCTGCGCGTTTGGGGCGGCGGCGAGCCACTGGTTCATGGCGCCGCATTCGTCGGCCTCGACATGGCCGAAAGCGATCCAGCGCAGCCGCGAGACGGGCATGATCGTCTCCATCGCCGCCGACACGGAAGCGAACATGGCGCGCGGGCCGCAGTGAAACAGCAGGGGCTCCGGCGCAGCGATCAGAAATTGATTGAAGGTGAAGCCTGCCGGCGCGGCGATCTCCGGCACAAAGGTCGAGAAACGGTAGATCCGGTCGCCGATCTCAGCGATTTCCGTTTTCATTTGGCTTTTTCCGAATGTTTTGAACGAAGGATCGCCAATCGAAGGTCGCGCGGTGAGGCTAGCACGGAAGTGCGTTCGGCGGCGAGGAAACCGGAAGCCTATGCCCGGGCCGGCCCGCGATCGGCATCCACGTCATTGCGAGCGCAGCGAAGCAATCCATGCGGCCTTCCAGCAGGCGGCGCGGTGGATTGCTTCGCTGCGCTCGCAATGACGGCGCGCGGCGGTGTTGGGCGCTCGAACCTGCGGCGGCGGCCGGCGATCATTTCACGCCGCCGGTGATCCCGCGCAAAATTTCCTTGGCGATGGCCGAGCCGACCTGACGGGCGGCGGAGGTCGCCGCCGAGCGGATCGCGGATTGCGCTACCGACGGGCGTTTGCCGCTTGACCGGAACAGGCCTTCCAGGCTTGAGCCGATCTGCGACAGGATGCCGCCGCCGCCTTGCGCGTCCTGGCCGACCGGCGCGCCCGAGGTGCGGTCTTGCGTCCGCTTCTGCAAGATTTCGAAGGCCGACTCCCGGTCCACCGCCTGATCATATTTGCCTTTGAACGGACTGGACTCCTGCACCTCGGCCAGTTCGGCGGCGGTGATCGGGCCGACGCGCGAGGCGGGCGGCGCGATTTTCACCCGCGTCACCATGGCCGGCGTGCCCGAGGCTTCCAGCGTCGAAACCAGCGCCTCGCCGACATTGAGCTTGGTGATGACGTCGGCCGTATTGAGGTTCGGATTCTGCCGGAACGTGTCGGCGGCGGTCTTCACCGCCTTCTGGTCGCGCGGGGTGAAGGCGCGCAAGGCGTGCTGCACGCGATTGCCAAGCTGGCCCAGCACGGTTTCCGGCACGTCGAGCGGGCTCTGGGTGACGAAATAGACGCCGATGCCCTTGCTTCGGATCAGCCGCACCACCTGTTCGATCGCGCGCAGCAGGTCCTTGGGCGCGTCGTCGAACAGGAAATGCGCCTCGTCGAAGAAGAACACCAGCTTGGGCTTGTCGGGATCGCCGACCTCGGGAAGCTTGGCGAAGAGTTCGGACAGCAGCCAGAACAGGAAGGTGGCGTAGAGATTGGGGCTACGGACCAGCTTTTCGGCTTTCAACACATGGATGAAGCCGCGCCCGTCGATATCGGGCTTGAGCAGGTCGAGAATGTCGAGCGCCGGCTCGCCGAAGAATTTGTCGGCGCCCTGGTTCTCCAGCACCAGCAATTGCCGCTGAATCGCGCCGACGGACGCCGCCGAGACATTGCCGTAACGCTGCTGCAGGTCGGAGGCGTTCTCCGAGACGAAGCCCAGCATCGCGCGCAGATCCTTGAGATCGAGCAAGGCGAGGCCCTGCTCGTCGGCGACCCGGAACACGATATTGAGCACGCCCACCTGCACATCATTGAGCTGCAGGATGCGGGAGAGCAGCAGCGGGCCCATTTCCGCGATGGTCGCGCGGACCGGATGGCCGTTTTCGCCGAAAACATCCCAGAACACGCAGCGGAACTGGTCCGGCTCATAGGGGACGCCGATTTCCGCCGCGCGGTCGACCATGGGCTTGAGGCTGTTGCCGGGCATCGAAATGCCGGACAGATCGCCCTTCACATCCGACGTGAACACGCAGGTCCCGGCGTTGCAAAAGCCCTCGGCCAGCTTTTGCAGGGTCACGGTCTTGCCGGTGCCGGTGGCGCCGGCGACCAGCCCGTGGCGGTTGCCATAGCGCAGCAGCAGATAGATGTAGTCTTCGGCCTTGCCGACCAGGATCTTGCCGGGAACATTCTGGGGATCGTCCGTCATGCCGCGATTCGCCTTGTCTTTCCTGCTGCAGCCTAGAGCAGCGTGCGAAAAAGTGGACGCCGGTTTTTCGCAAAAACGCTGCGAAAACAAAGAAGGCTAGAGTCGAGTGGCAGACAAAAGAAAAGAAAACAGCAC
>NZ_JAYSBG010000196.1:4044-6562 GCF_041915505.1 Rhodoblastus sp.
TAGAATCGCAATCGACTCTAGCGCGCGCCGCGACAGGAGGCGAGCGGCCGGCAGAAAAGGCTGGAGACGAACGCCGCCGATTGCGGCTTTTCCGGCGCTTTCGCCATGCGGCGAACGTTCTTGCGCGCGCGCCGGGCGCGACGCCGGCGCGCTATCGGCGCGAATTTCGCGGCGGCTGAGCTGTTTCCTGCGACATTGGCGCCCTTTCAATGCGGGCCGGAAAACGATAAAGCAACGCGCATGATCTGGCTTGTTTTCGCGCTTCTGACCGGCGCCGCCGTCCTCAGCATTTTATGGCCTCTGTCGCGTCCGGCGCCCAAACCGCGCGAGGATCCTGCCGACGTCGCCTTTTATCGCGCCCAGATCGCCGAGATCGACGCGGAATTTGCGCGCGGCGGGCTGGCCAAGGATCAGGCCGAAGCCGCCAAAGCGCAGGCCGGGCGGCGCCTGCTCGCGGCCGCCTCCGGCGAGGTGGCGTCGGCCGATTCCCCGAAGGCGCGCCGGATCGCGGCCGCTCTGGCGCTGGTCGCGGCGCCGGCCATCGCGCTCGGGCTTTACGCCAGGATCGGCCGTCCCGAACTGCCCGACATGCCCTTGCAGGCGCGGATGACCGCGGCGCCCGGCGAGCAGGATTTCTCCGCCGTGATCGCCAAGATGGAGGCCCATATCGCCGCCCATCCCGACGATGGCCGCGCGCTGGAGCTGATGGCCCCGGTCTATCTGCGCATGGGCCGCTATGACGACGCCGTGAACGCTTACAGGAAGGCGATCGTCCTGCTCGGCGAGACGCCCGAGCGCCTGCTGCGCTACGCCCAGGCTCTATCCTACGCCAATGACGGGACTACGCCGCCGGAAGCGGTGGCGCAGCTCGAACGCGCGTTGCAGCTCGATCCGAAAAACGCCGGCGCGCGTTTCTATCTCGGCCTCGCCGCCGCGCAACAGGGCGACAAGGCCAAGGCCCGCGCCTTGTGGACGGCCCTGCTGGACGAACTGCCGCCGGATTCCAGGGGGCGGCGGGAGATCATCGAAAAGCTCGCCATGCTCGACGCGCCGGCCGAACAGGGACCGGCGCCGGCGCCCGGCGAGGGCGCCGCGCCTTCGAAGGACGCGGCGGCCGCCGTCGCCGCCCAGCCCGTCGACGAGCAGCAGAAGATGATCCGCGGCATGGTGGACCGCCTGGCGCAGCGCATCGCCGCGCAGGGCGGCAGCGGCGACGAATGGCTGCGCCTCATTCGCGCCTATAAAGTGTTGAATGAACCGGACAAGGCGCAGACCGCCCTCGACGAGGCGCACAAGGCTTTGTCCGGCGACGCGGCGTCGCAGCAGAAGCTCGCCGCGCTGGCTCAGGAACTGGGGCTCCGGGAAACGGGACAAAAGATCCAATGACGCGCAAGCAGAAAAGACTCGCCCTGATCGGCGGCGCCCTCGGCGTGCTCGGCCTCGCGGTCGGGCTCATGCTGTTCGCTCTGCGCGACAATGTGGTGTTTTTCTACGGCCCGACCGAAATGGCGGAAAAGCATGTCGGCCCGGGCCAGCGCCTGCGCATTGGCGGTCTGGTAAAGGCCGGCAGCCTGGTCCATCTCGAAGGCAAGAACATCACCTTCGCCGTGACCGACGGCAACGCCGATGTGCCCGTGGCCTATACCGGGCTGGTGCCCGATCTTTTCCGCGAGGGGCAGGGCGTGGTGGCCGAGGGCGCGTTGGACAAGGCCGGCGTGTTCCAGGCCGATTCCATCCTCGCCAAACATGACGAGCGCTATATGCCGCGCGAAGTCGCCGATGCTTTGAAGAAACAGGGCGTCTGGCAGGAGGGAAGCGCCGCTGGCGCGGCCACGGGCTCGAAAACAGCGGCGGGAGGCGCGCCATGATCGTCGAAATCGGCCACTATGCTCTGGTTCTCGCCTTCGCGATGGCGATCGTGCAGACGGTGCTGCCGTTCTGGGGCGCCCGCGCCCGCGAGGCGCGGCTGATGGCTCTGGCGCGGCCCGCAGCGCTGACGCAATTCGCCTTCGTCGCTTTGTCCTATGCGGCTTTGACCTATGCCCATATCGTGTCGGATTTCTCGCTGGCCAATGTGATCGAGAACTCCCATTCGACCAAGCCTTTGATCTATAAAATCTCCGGCGTCTGGGGCAATCACGAGGGCTCCATGATGCTGTGGGTCCTCATCCTGACGCTGAGCGGCGCCGCCATGGCGGCCTTTTCGCGCGCCATTCCGCCGCGCCTGCTGGCGGATGCTTTGTCGGTTCAGGGCGTGCTCGGCGCGGCTTTCCTGCTGTTCATCCTGCTGACCTCCAATCCCTTCGCGCGGGTGGCGCCGGCGCCGATGGAAGGGGCCGATCTCAATCCGATCCTGCAGGATCCCGGCCTCGCCATTCATCCGCCGCTGCTCTATCTCGGCTATGTCGGTTTCTCGATCGTGTTCTCGCTGGCGGCGGCGGCGCTGATCGGCGGGCGCATCGACGCCGCCTTCGCGCGCTTCATCAGGCCGTGGACGCTGGCCGCTTGGTGTTTCCTG
>NZ_JAYSBG010000197.1:0-6524 GCF_041915505.1 Rhodoblastus sp.
CGCTCGCAAATCCTCCAGCGACAGATCGAGCGCGGCGAGCCGGGCCGGATCGGCGCGCACCGCGACGGCGGGACGATTGCCGCCGCTGACCGACACGAGGCCGACGCCGGACAATTGCGAAATCTTCTGGGCGATGCGGCTGTCGACCAGATCCTGCACCTTCGTCAGGGGCATGTCCTTCGAGGTCAGAGCCAGGGTCAAGACCGGCGCGTCGGCGGGATTGATCTTGGCGTAGGTCGGCGGCGCCGGCAGGTCGGAGGGCAGAAAGCCGCTCGCCGCATTGATCGCCGCCTGCACCTGCTGTTCGGCAGAATCGAGCGAGAGCGACAAGGCGAATTGCAGGGTGACGACCGTGGCGCCGGCGGCGCTGGTCGAGGCCATTCGCGTCAAGCCCGGCATCTGGCCGAACTGGCGCTCCAGCGGCGCCGTCACCGACGCCGCCATCACTTCCGGCGAGGCGCCCGGATAGAAAGTGCGCACCTCGATGGTCGGATAATCGATCTGCGGCAGAGCCGAAACGGGCAGCAATTTATAGGCGATGGCGCCGACGAGCAGGATCGCCGCCATCAACAGCGAGGTCGCGACCGGGCGGAGGATGAAGGGCCGCGAGACGCCGCCGCTCAAGACTTTCGATCCTTGCCGCCTTCGGTTTTCCCTGCGGCCGGACTACTCTCGGCCTCGGTCTTGCGCGCTTCCGGCAGTGTGACCGTCGCGCCGTCGCGCAGCCGGTCCGCGCCGAGCGTGACAACGCGCTCGCCTTCGCTCAGGCCTTTCTCCACCACCACCGAAGCGCCGCTGGAGGCGCGGACCGAAATCGGCCGCGCGGACACGGTGCGTTCGGGGCCGACGACATAGACGAAGGATCCTCTGGCGCCCTGCTGCACCGAGGCGCTCGGCGCCAGAACCACATTCTTGAGGCTTTCCACCAATATGTCGGCGTTGACAAACTGGTTGGGATAGAGCCGCTCATCCTCATTGGCGAAAAGGGCGCGCAATTTCACCGTGCCGGTGGCGGCGTCGATCCGATTGTCGATGGCGATGAGCTTGCCGCGCGCCAGCGGCCGCGCGGCGTCCTTCTCATAGACCCACACCGGCAGCTCCTCGCCGGCGCGGAACCGTTTCAGAACGGCCGGCAGATCGGCGGCCGGCAAAGTGAAGACGACGGTGATCCGCGACAATTGCGTCACCACCGCCACGCCATTGGAATCGTTGGCCTGAACGTAATTGCCCGGATCGACCTGGCGCAGGCCGACGCGTCCGTCGATCAGCGAGACCACGCTGGTGTAATCGAGATTGAGCTTCGCCTGATCGACCTGCGCCTGGTCCACGGTGACGACGCCCTGATATTGCGCGATCAGCGCGCGCTGGGTGTCCACCTGCTGTTCGGGCACCGCATCTTTCATCTGCTGGCGGAGCGCCTCGTAACGCTTGAGATCGCGTTCGGCATTGGTCAGGAGCGCCTGATCCTTCAGTAATTGGCCGCCAGCCTGGGTCAGCGCCAGCTTGTAGGGTCGCGAATCCACCTCGGCCAGGACATCGCCCGCATAGACGAACTGGCCCTCGGTGAAATTCACCTTGAGCAATTGCCCGGAAATCTGCGACTTGACCACGGATGTCGCGACCGGCGTCACCGCGCCGAGGCCGCTGAGCAAGATCGGAAACTCGCCCCGCGCGACCAGCGCCGCCTCGACCGAAGGCGCGGGTCCGCGCGCGGCGCGCGGCGGGGCGACGGCGCCGAAATAGGCGTCATGAGCGGCCTTGGCGCCCCAGCCCGCCAGTCCGACAAGGGCCAAGGCCGCGCCCCGCCGCAGGAATCGCCGGAACGGCAATGCGGGGCGCGCAGCCGAATGAGGCGGTTCGGCGGTTCCGACGGACATGGAGCGACTCTCGAACGGACAGGGCTAATTTCGTTTTTAATCCTATCATTGTGATAGACATCAAAACAAGAAATCATCGCATACAGCCATGAATTTAAGCGTTGCATCCGATCTTTTTAACGATAAATATGATCGTCTTAGTTCCATCGCCGCAGCCTTGGGCGCGGTTCCCGAAGGATGCGAAACCTGTGTTTGTGTGTTGGGCTGGGCGTCTGGTCTCCGTTTCGCGTGCTGTCGTCCCGCTCGCGCTGTGCCTGAGCGGCTGCGTGCTCGATCACGAGCAAGCCGCGCCCGGCATCGCCATTCCCGCGCGGTTCAGCCAGGCCTGGCAGGAAACCGCGCCGCCGCCGCGCGACTGGCTGGCCTCTTTCGGCTCGGCCGAGATGACGCGTCTCGGAGGCGTCGCCGAGGTGCAAAATCTCGACATCAAGGCGGCCGTGGCGCGGATCGAACAGGCTGACGCCCAGGCGGAGGTGACGGCGGCGGCCCTTTATCCGACCCTCACAGCGAATGGCGTCGCCAGCCAGACCTATTCGCCGCCATTCGCCCGCTCGATCCAGCCGCCTTACAAGCCTTTGCATTCCCCATTGTTCGGCCTGACTTTCACCGCCGCCTACCAGCTCGATTTCTGGGGCAAGAACCGCGACAGCGCCCAGTCGGCGCAGCTCACCGCGCAGGCCGCGCGCTTCGACCGGGACGTCGTGGCGCTCTCGACCGAGGCGGCTCTGGCCAATCTATATTTCCAACTGCTCGAGGCGCAGGATCGCCTCGCGGTGGCGCGCAACAATGTGGATCTGGCGACGCGCGTCCTGCGGGCGGTGCGGGCGCGCAAGTCGGTCGGAACCTCATCGGTTCTCGACGAGGCGCAGCAGGAAACGATCGTTGCGCAGCAGCGCGCCGCCATTCCTCCGCTCGAACAGGCCATCGCCCAGACCCGCAACACAATCGCCGTGCTGCTCGGCCGGACGCCCGAAAGCTCGCATGTCGCCGGCGGCTCGCTGCTGCGCCTGCGCGTCCCGGCCATTCGCGCCGGCCTGCCGGCGCAATTGCTGAGCCGCCGGCCGGACGTGGCCGAAGCCGAAGCAAAATTCGCCGCTCAGGGATTCGCCGTCGACGCCGCGCGCGCCGCCCTTCTGCCCGGCGCGTCCCTGAGCGGGACCAACGGCCTGTTGAGCGAGACGGCGCAGAACCTGTTCAACGGCCAGGCGGCGGCCTATTCGATCGCGGCCAGCCTCGCCCAGCCCATTCTCGACGGCGGCGCGCTGGAAGGACAGCTCAACCAGCAGCGGGGCCGCTACACGGAGCTTCTGGAGGATTATTGCAAGCAGATCCTGACGGCTCTGGCCGATGTCGAGAACGGTCTGGTCGGCGTGAAGCAAACCCAAGAGCGTTTGCGCCTGCAAGGCGAGGCGGTCGTCGCCTCTCGCAAGGGATTTGACGCGGCCGAACTGCTGCTCAGCGGCGGAACCATAGACATCGTCACGTTGGCGACGACCGAGAACGCCTATTTTCAGGCTCTCGACAGCGAGGTTCAGGCGCGCGCCGCCTGTTTCCAGGCCGCGACGGCCCTGTTCCTGGCGCTCGGCGGCGGCTGGTCGCGGCAGGAGATCGCCGCCCTCACCCAGTGATGTGGTCCGAGGACCAGCGCCGATCTATTTCGTAGCGGGCGCGGACAAACCGGCGCCGTCAGCGCGCGTTCGGAAAGAGGCTGCGCAGGGATCCATATTCGACGCGGTCCATTTCCCCGGCGCCGGATTTGAAACATTCCTCAAAAGCGTCTTCGTCAATCTGGAATTTGGCGGAACAGTCCGAGTGGACCTCCGCCGAAGCCTTTGCTTCGTCCGCCCTGACCTTGGCGTCGACATGGCTGATTCCAAGCCCGACAAAGCCCGACAGCATCACGAAAAACAGAACCGGAGCCCAAGTTTCCCCGAAAGCGCGAATGAATTTCAAGGTCGTCTCCATTTGATTGATCGGCGGCCCGGATCGCGATGCCGTGGCGCGAAGTCGTCCGATCGTTCACAAGGGCAGGCTGTCGCCTCGTGGCTGAACCGGTGATGAACGCTCGGGCTCGAGGTGGGGCGGCGGCGCCATGGCGTCGCGCTGGAAAAAGTCACCTGCCGCCGACGCCTTTGGGCTCAGGCCGGCGCGCGGCTGCCGTATCCTTGCGGTCAGGCGGTGGATCAGCGGTTTCTCGACCGCCAGATGCAGCGCGACGCCGGCCGCGATTGCGAAAAGCGGCATGGCGATCTCGAAAAAGCCGGCGTCGGCTCTCGTCGCGGGCGCAAGGCGGGCGATGACCTTCGCGACCAGGACAAGAGCCGGCTGATGGATGAGATAGATCGAATAAGAGGCGTCGCCCAGCAGAACGGCCGCTTTCGGCGCGCGTATGGCCTGGCGACTTTCGAGATTGACCAGGCCGACGATGACTCCCATCGCGGCGAGGCCATAGGAAAGGAAGCGCGCCTGGGAAGGCAGCAAGCTGCTGGCGCGATCGTCCGCCGCGGCGGTCAGCAGGAACAGCAGCGCGCCGAGGACGATGGAGGCCAACGCGGTGTCGCGCGTGACTTTTTCCGTGATCCAGGCGCTGAACAGGCCCAGTCCGAACAGCAGGTGGATGGGATGAAAATAGAAGGTCGCCAGCGCCGGCGCAGGTCCGGGCGCGACCAGCAGGATGAGCGAGCCGGCCAGCCAGAGACCGAGGACGACGACGCCTGCGGCGCGGCTCCAGATGAAGATCGCGAACAGGAGGTAGAACAAAACCTCATGATAAAGCGACCAGGCGACGATGAGGACGGTTTTGGGCGAGCCATAGGGCCCCACGGTAAAGGGCGCGAGCAGATAGGACGACAGCACGTTGCCTGAAGAAAACCGGCCATAGGCGGCCGCGCCGGCGCCGAGCAGCGCGGTGAGCACGATCCAGTAAGGCGGATAGATGCGGATCAGGCGTCGCTCCAGATAGTTTTTCATATCCGCCGCGCCGTGGTCGAAGCGGTACAGGTGGAACATGATGAAGCCGCTGAGGACGAAGAAGATGTCGACGCCGGCGTGCCCGAACTGAAACAGCCCGTGCGACGGTTCTGACGTGAAATATTTCGGGTTCGTGAAAATCTCGGTATTGCTGTGATAGACGAGGACGATCACGGCGGCGAACGCGCGCAGGGCTTGCAGCGTCGTCAGCATCTGCGGTTTCGCGGGCGCGCCGGTCATCGTTCGATCCCCTGGCGGCGAAGGACTCTTTTAAAAAATGTCGGGCCGTCCGCGCCCCGCGCGGAACTGCCGGCGTCGAATGCGGTCCGGCAAGGGCGGTGCGACACAGCCGGCGTCGAAATCCATCGGCCGGCCGCGCCCGCGTCCCCAGCGCGTGAAAGGCCCGCCAGTGCGTCCGTGGCGGGCGCTTCCGCATTCCTCGGCCTCAAGACGAAGCCGAATTGTAGCCAGAATGCGCGCGGTCCGCGACGATGGCAAGAGCCGCCTCAAAGGAGAGCCTCGTCCTCCGCCTTCAGCGGCGCGGGAGGAAAACCGGTTTCGGGAACGCTCGCTTCGCTTCCTCGTTAGGATTGAGCGCCTCGGACAAGGCGCCGCACAAGCGCCAAAATTTTACGCTGCGAATGGTTTAATGGTAGTTGGCTTGCGGTCGCGACGCCGACCCCTTGTGCCTGATAAGACGGCGGATGGCGGGATGTTGAATTTGGCTCGTTTTCTCTCAAGCGCTCCCTCGCCTGTCCCTTGGCGCGCGCTTTGCGTGCTGGGATTTGTCGCGGCGTCGCTCGCGCCCGCTTGCGCCGCGCCCGCCAATACGCTGCGGGAGCTGTTCGTTCAGCTCGACGGCTGCATGAAGGTCGTCGGCGAACCGGGCGAGGAACTGACCATCGCCTTCAGCCTCAAACGCGACGGCGCGCTGCTTGGCAAGCCGCATATCGCCTTTTCGAAGCTGCCCCGCGACGGCGCCGTCCGGACCGATTTTCTGGAGAGCGTCGCCGGCGCCTTCAGCCGCTGCCTGCCCGCTCAGATCACCGATGCGCTCGGCGGCGCCGTTGCGGGACGGCGCCTGACAATGCGTTTCGTCATCCGAGGCCGTGACTTCCCGAGCTAATCCTCGCATTCTAACACGCCTGACGGCGCGCATCCCGCCCAAGAGAAGGCGTTTCGCGCATTTGGCAGGCTGGGAGGCTTCAATGAACCAGAAAAAACATCCTATCCGCGCGATGGCGCTGGCGGGCGCAGCCGCGCTTTGCCTAGGCGCGAGCCAGCGGCCGGCTTGGCCGCAAGGCATGCTGTCGGGCGTCGATCTCACGTCTTCGGCCTTTACTAAGGCCGATCTTTCGCGCGCCGACGTCGAGGCGATGATCAAGCAGGGCGGCGGCGCGCTCGATCTGTCCGACAAGAGCCTCAATGGCCTCGACCTGTCGAACCTCAACCTGTCCGGCGCTAATCTGCGCGGCGCGCGGCTGAACCGAGCCAAGCTCGCGGGCGCCGATCTCCACGGCGCGCAGCTCGATCAAGTCTGGGCTCTGACGGCCGATTTCACCGGCGCCAATCTGGCGGGCGCAAGTCTGTTCGGAACCCAGATGCAGGGAGCCAAAATGGATCGCGCCAATTTTTCCCACGCCCGGCTGGCCGGTGATTTCACCGGCGCGAGCATGA
>NZ_JAYSBG010000198.1:0-6508 GCF_041915505.1 Rhodoblastus sp.
CTTCTTCTTGGGTGGGATCAGGTCGGTGATCGTGCCCTCGAACAATTCCGCCGCGAGGCCGATGGTCTCGGACAGGGTCGGATGCGGGTGGATGGTCAGGCCGATATCCTCGGCGTCCGCGCCCATTTCGATGGCCAGCGCGGCTTCCGCGATCAGGTCGCCGGCGCCGGGGCCGACAATGCCGCAGCCGATCAGGCGCTTGGTCTCCTCGTCGAACAAAGCCTTGGTCGCGCCTTCGTCGCGGCCGAGCGACAGGGCGCGGCCGGAGGCCGCCCAGGGGAAGGTAGCCTTACCGAATTTAAGGCCCTTGGCCTTGGCCTCGGTCTCGGTCACGCCCACCCAGGCCACTTCCGGGTCGGTATAGGCGACAGAGGGGATGACCTTGGCGTCGAAGGCGGCCTTGTGGCCGCAAGCCACTTCCGCCGCGACCTTGGCCTCATGGGTCGCCTTATGGGCGAGCATGGGTTGGCCGACGATGTCGCCAATGGCGAAGATATGCGGGACCTGGGTGCGCATCTGCTTGTCGACGGCGATGAAGCCGCGCTCGTCGGGGATGACGCCGGCGGCCTCGGCGTTGATGAGCTTACCGTTGGGCTTGCGGCCCACGGCGACCAGCAGCTTGTCGAACACGTCGTCGCTCTTCGATCCATCGGCGGCCTCGAAGGTCACGCGCAGGCCGGCGGGCTCCGCCGCGACGGCGACTACCTTGGTCTTGAGCAGGATCTTCTCGTATTTCTTGCCGATGCGCTTGGCGAGCGGATTGACGATATCCTTGTCGGCGCCGGGGATGATCTGGTCCATCAGTTCGACGACCGTGATCTTCGAGCCGAGCGCATTATAGACCGTGGCCATTTCCAGCCCGATGATGCCGCCGCCCAGCACCAGCAGGCGCTTGGGAACGTCCTCCAGCTCCAGCGCGCCGGTCGAATCGATCACGCGCGGGTCGTCATGCGGGATGAAGGGCAGGGTCACCGGCTCCGAGCCGGCCGCGATGATCGCCTTGTCGAAGGTCACGAGCTTTTTCGAGCCGTCTTCGGCGGTCACTTCGAGGCTGTTGGGCGAGGCGAAGGCGCCCTTGCCGGTGACGACCGTCACCTTGCGCTGCTTGGCCATCGAGCCGAGGCCGCCGGTCAGCCGCTTGACGACGCCTTCCTTCCAGCCGCGCAGCTTGTCGAGGTCGATCGCGGGCGCCGGGAAGCTGATGCCGCCTTCGCCCATTTCATGGGCCTCTTCGATCACCTTGGCGGCGTGGAGCAAAGCCTTGGAGGGAATGCAGCCGACATTGAGGCAAACGCCGCCCAGCACCGGCCAGCGCTCGACCAGCACCACCTTGGCGCCGAGATCGGCGGCGCGGAAGGCGGCGGAATAGCCGCCCGGACCCGCGCCGAGCACCAGCACTTCGGCGTGCAGATCGCCCCCGGCGGGGGCGGGAGCGGGCGCGGC
The DNA here is from genome assembly GCF_041915505.1 of Rhodoblastus sp. GTDB lineage: Bacteria > Pseudomonadota > Alphaproteobacteria > Rhizobiales > Beijerinckiaceae > Rhodoblastus. Next base: position 1,444 of record NZ_JAYSBG010000198.1, read on the forward strand.
GGCGGCTTTGGCTGGTTCGGGAGATCCGGCCGCCGCCGCCGCGCCTTCCAGAAGCAGAATGACGGAGCCTTCGCCGACCTTGTCGCCGACCTTGACCTTCAGCTCCTTGACCACGCCCGCGACCGGCGCGGGCACTTCCATGGTGGCCTTGTCGGATTCCAGCACGATCAACGGGTCTTCCGCCTTGATCGCGTCGCCGGCCTTGACCAGCACTTCGATGATCGGCACTTCCTTGAAGTCGCCGATATCGGGGACTTTGATTTCCTGAGTCATGTCAGCCCCCAATCACAACGCAAGCCGGCGGACGTCTTCGAGCAGCACGGCCAAGGCGCGCGCGAAACGCGCGGCCGCCGCGCCGTCGATGACGCGATGGTCATAGGACAGGCTCAAAGGCAGCATCAGGCGCGGCACGAAGGCCTCGCCGTTCCAGACCGGCGCCATTTTCGAGCGCACCACGCCGAGGATCGCGACTTCCGGCGCATTGACGATCGGGCTGAAGCCCGTGCCGCCGATGCCGCCGAGCGAGGAGATCGTGAAGGTCGCGCCGGACATGTCGGCGGGGCCGAGCTTGCCGTCGCGCGCCTTGGCCGAAAGCTCGCCCAATTCCTTCGAGATTTCGAGCACGCCCTTCTGGTCAACATTCTTGATGACCGGCACGACGAGGCCTTCCGGCGTGTCGCAGGCGAAGCCGATATGCCAGTATTTCTTGTGGATCAGGGCGTCCTTGGCCGGGCTCAGCGAGGAGTTGAAGTCCGGGAACTGCTTCAGGATCGAGACGCTGGCCTTCATCAGGAAAGGCAGCAGCGAGACGCGGTAAGGTTTTTTGGCCGCCTTGCCCGCATCGTCCAGCTCCTTGCGGAACTTTTCGATTTCGGTGATGTCGGCCTCGTCCTGCTGGGTGACGGCCGGCACGTTGAGCCAGGCGCGGTGCAGGAAGGGACCGGACAATTTCTTGATGCGCGAGAGCGGCTTTTCCTCGATCGGACCGAATTTCGAGAAATCGACCGCTGGGATTTCCGGAATGCCGGCGCCGCCGGAGACGGCCGCCGCCGGGGCGGCCTTGCCGCCGGACAGGAAGGCCTTGACGTCCTCCTTGGTGACGCGGCCCTTTTCGCCGGTGCCCTTGACCTTGGTCAGGTCGATATCGAGTTCGCGCGCCAGCCGGCGCACGCCGGGCGAAGCGAAGACGGAAGCGAAATCGGCCAGGCCGCCCTGCGGGCCGACCAGCGGCACGGGGCCGCCGACCGGCGCCGAAGCGAGCTTGCCCGCGTCGAGATCGGTCACCGCGATCGGCTCCGACTTTGCTGCGGCCGGCGCGGCGGCGGGGGCGGGGGCTGCGGCCGGGGCGGCGGCGCCCTCGGCGGCGAGGGTCAGGATGAGCGAGCCTTCCCCGACCTTGTCGCCGAGCTTGAGCAGCAATTCGCCGACTACGCCCGCCGCCGGCGAAGGCACTTCCATGGTGGCCTTGTCGGATTCCAGCACGATCAGCGGGTCTTCCGCTTTGACCGTATCGCCGGCCTTGACCAGGATTTCGATCACAGGGACGTCTTTGAAATCGCCGATGTCCGGCACTTTCACTTCTATCTTGGACATTTTTTCAAACCTTGGAAGAATAGAACGAGGGGGCGGAAAGCGAAGGGCGGTTTCAGGCGTGCATCGGGTCCCGTTTCTCGGGATCGATGTGGTAAAGCTCGATCGCGTCGGCGACTTTTTTCGCCGGCAGCAATTGGGCGTCCGCCAGCGATTTCAGCGCCGCCACGGCGACGAAATTGCGGTCCACCTCGAAAAACGAGCGCAGCTTGCGGCGGTAATCGGAGCGGCCGAAGCCATCGGTGCCGAGCACCTTATAGGCGCCGGGCACATGGCCGCGGATCTGCTCGGCATAGGAGCGGATGTAATCGGTCGAGGCGATTACAGGGGAGACTCCTCGTGCGGAAAGCTGCTGCGTGACATAGGGAACGCGCGGTTCCTCCAGCGGATGCAGCAGGTTCCAGCGTTCGCAGGAATCGGCCTCGCGCTTGAGTTCGGTGAAGCTGGTCACGGCGAAAATATCGGCGTGGATGCCGAAATCGCGCTCCAGCAATTCCGCGCCGGCGATGACCTCGCGCAGGATCGCGCCCGAGCCGAGCAGGGTCACTTTCTTCTCCTTGGGCGTGCCCTCGGGCGCGGCCTTGAAAAGATACATGCCCTTGACGATGCCTTCCTCCGCGCCTTCCGGCATGGCGGGATGCTCGTAATTCTCGTTGAGCAGGGTGAGGTAGTAATAGACGTCCTCGCCCTTGCCATACATGCGCTCCAGTCCGTTCTGGACGATGACCGCGACTTCATAGGAGAAGGTCGCGTCATAGGAGACGCAGTTCGGGACGGTCGCCGAGAGGATGTGGCTGTGGCCGTCCTCATGCTGCAGGCCTTCGCCGTTCAGGGTGGTGCGGCCCGAAGTGCCGCCGAGCAGGAAGCCCCTTGCGCGCAGATCGCCCGCCGCCCAGGCGAGGTCGTGGACGCGCTGGAACCCGAACATCGAATAATAGATGTAGAACGGGATCATCGGCGTGTTGGAATGCGAATAGGAGGTCGCCGCCGCGATCCACGAGGCCATGGCGCCGGCCTCGTTGATGCCTTCCTGCAGCATCTGGCCGGAGCGGTCTTCCTTGTAGTACGAGAGCTGGTCGGCGTCCTGCGGGCGGTAAAGCTGCCCGACCTGCGAGAAGATGCCATATTGCCGGAACATGCCCTCCATGCCGAAGGTGCGGCTCTCATCCGGCACGATCGGCACGATGCGCTTGCCGATGTTCTTGTCGCGCAGCAGATGGTTGAGCACGCGCACGAAGGCCATGGTGGTCGAGATTTCGCGGCCTTCGGTCGATTTCAGCTGCGGCTCCAGCGACGACAGCGGCGGGATGATGAGCGGCTCACTCTGGCGGCGGCGCGCCGGCAGATAGCCGCCGAGCGCCTTGCGCCGCTCGTGCAAGTAATTGTCTTCCTCGGAGCCCGCCGGGAATTTGATGAAGGGCAGGTGCTCGATCTCGCTGTCGGCGACCGGGATGGAGAAGCGGTCGCGGAATTGCTTCAGCGCCTCCAGGTTCATTTTCTTGGCCTGATGGGAAATCATCTGGGCCTCGCCCGCCGAGCCCATGCCATAGCCCTTGACGGTCTTGGCGAGGATCAGGGTCGGCTGGCCCTTGTGCTCCACGGCGGCCTTGTAGGCGGCGTAGACCTTGCGGGAATCGTGGCCGCCGCGGGTCAATTTCCAGATCTTGTCGTCAGACCAATCCTTGACCATGGCGGCGGTCTCTGGATAACGGCCGAAGAATTTCTCGCGGATATAGGCGCCGTTCTTGGACTTGAAGTCCTGATATTCGCCGTCGACGCATTCTTCCATCAACTGGCGCAGGCGCCCCGTGACGTCCTTGGCGAGCAATTCGTCCCAGCCCGAGCCCCAGACCAGCTTGATGACGTTCCAGCCGGAGCCGCGGAAATCGGCCTCCAGCTCTTGGATGATCTTGCCATTGCCGCGCACCGGGCCGTCGAGGCGCTGCAGGTTGCAATTGATGACGAAGATCAGGTTGTCGAGCTTTTCGCGTCCGGCCAACGAAATGGCGCCGAGCGATTCCGGCTCGTCCATCTCGCCGTCGCCCATGAAGGCCCACACCTTGCGCTCATGGGTGTCGATCAGGTTGCGGCCTTCGAGATAGCGCATGAAGCGCGCCTGATAGATCGCCATCAGCGGGCCGAGGCCCATCGAAACGGTCGGGAATTGCCAGAAATCCGGCATCAGCCAGGGATGCGGATAGGAGGAAATGCCGTGGCCGTCGACCTCCTGGCGGAAATTTAGCAATTGCTCCTCGCTCAACCGGCCTTCCAGGAAGGCGCGGGCGTAAATGCCGGGCGAGGAATGGCCCTGAATGAACAACAGGTCGCCGGCGTGCTTGTCGTCCGGCGCGCGCCAGAAATGCATGAAGCCGACGTCGTAAAGCGTCGCGGCGGACTGGAAGCTGGCGATATGGCCGCCGAGTTCGGACGAGACCTTGTTGGCCTTCAGCACGATGGCCGCCGCGTTCCAGCGGATCGCCGCGCGGATCTTGGTCTCGATATGGCGGACGCCCGGATGCTCCGGCTGCTGGTCCGGCGGAATGGTGTTGATATAGGCGGTGTTCCAGGCGAAGGGCAGTTTCGCGCCATTCTTGCGCGCTTCCGAGACCACCTCGCCGAGCAGGTTGTCGACCCGCTCCACGCCTTCATATTCCTGCACCGAATTGAGGGCTTCCAGCCACTCGCGCGTTTCGGCGGATGCGTCGGATTTTTCCATTTGAGGCTCCCTTGGTGCGGATCGCTTCGCCGGGCTTCCCCCGCCCGGCTCCCTGAATGGCGCGGCCGGTCGCGGCCCCGCATTGTTTTGGCGAATGATAGGCGGCGATTTTTGCCGATGCTTCTCAGCAATTTGTCTCGACTTCGCGTCTCGACGGTCGGCCGGCTCAGTTGAAGATCACAATATGCAGCCTCCCCGGCCCATGCGCGCCGCGCGCCAGAACGCCTTCGATATCGGTGGTGCCGCTCGCGCCGGTGATGAAATTGACATTGCGCGGGACCGGCCGGCCCTTGGCGAAATCGGCATAGTCTTCCATGCGCGGCAGCAGCGTTTGCGCGTCGAGCGCGACGAGATGATGCAAGGGCAGGAAGCCGAACAAAGTCGGCGCCTCGGGGGCGGAATGGAACACCAGCGAGCCGGTCTCAGCCACGCCGCACAGCGCGATGCCGACCGCCAGCGCGGTGTCGCGGCGCAGCGGCGCGTCCGGGCGCAGATCGCCCCAGCCGAGCTGTTCGAGACGCGGATCGGGCTGCAAGGCGAATTCCGGCGCGAGGCCATTGGCCGCGACGTAGCGCGCCACGACGCCGGGCAGATCGGAGAGCGTCGCAAGGCGCTCCACGGTCGCGCCGACCTTTTCGGCGCTTGCGTGCGCGGTGAACACGGCGGCGAGATCACCGGCTTCCTGCGGCGGCAAGGCGCGTTTCATCGTCTCGGAACAGGCCTGCGCCTCGGCCGCGATCGCCGCCGGCGCCGCGCCAT
>NZ_JAYSBG010000199.1:0-6476 GCF_041915505.1 Rhodoblastus sp.
GGCCGGCCGGTCTCGATTTCGGCCTCGTCCAGCGTCTGAACGTGCGAGCGATCCAGAAAGTTCGCGATCACGTCGCCGTCGCGGGGGCCGAACAAGGGCTTGCCGGCCGGAGCGATGAGCCGCAGCTTTTCGTCGGCAGCCTTGTCTGCAAGCCTGACGCGCCAATCCGTCTCCGCGGCGACCGCGAAATTGTCATAGCGATAGACGTGAGGAAAAACGGCGGCGGCCGTCTTCAGCGCGTCGATGGACTCCGTCGTATTGAAGGCAAGCACCGCTTCCGGCGTCATATGGGACTTGATGAGGGAGAGAAATTCGCGGCTCATCAGCAGCGACACATACATGCGCCAGTGCCAGGTCGTGTTCATGATGACGAGATCGTATTTCGCATCCGGGTTCTGGCGCAAGAACTTGCGGCCGTCGCCGATGATCAGATTGACGCGCGGGTCGTGGATGGCCTTGTTCTGCGCGTCGTAATTCCGGGCGAGGTCGATATAGCCGGGATTGATTTCGATGACGTCCATGCGTTCGACGTCCGGAAAACCGCCGATAATATATTGCCAGCTTCCGACGGACAGGCCGATCATGAGAACACGACGCGGCGTCGGGGTGATCGCCTGAAGCATGACGACGCGGTTGAGCCCGTTTGAATTGATGCGGGGGTCGATATTGGTGCGTCCATCGTAGACATTGCCGCCAAAAACGGCGTCTCCCGCAACATCGTCTTTGTAGGCGACCACAATGCCCTGCCGCGTTTCGACGACATGACGGATTTCGCCGCCAAACGCCGAGAGCTTGGCGATAAGTTGGTTCTGTGCGCGCGTGCTGGCCTGTCCGGCGCCAAATACAAAGGTGAGCCCGAACGCGAGCGCCGTCCCGGCGAGGGCCATTTGTTTGATGCGCAAGTTCAGACGGTCCGCCAGCGCGATGGCGACGGCGATGGACATGCCCATGGCGCCCAGAATGACGAAGGCCATCTGAGTCGTTACCCATTCCAGGACGACGAAATTGGTGACCAGCGGTCCGATAACGCTACCGAGAATGTTGGCCGCGTAAACGTGCGACAGGGATCTGCCGACGCGGCCTGCTCCGAGCTTTGTTCCGAGATGGTGACAAATGGGAAAACAGATGGAAAGCAGGAAGGCCGGAGCAAAGATGAGGGGCAGCAGCAGGAGCGTCACCCGCGGCAGCGCGACGACGAAAGCGGGCGTGAGGGCGATCACGGCGGAACCCGCGAGAACGCATTTGGCGATGATCTCGCGCAAGTTAGCCGGCGTCCGGCAGAACCCTCCGCCAACCGACGCGCCGATTGCGATGCCGAGCAGATAGATCGAGAGCACCACGGCGATGGCGATCGGCGTCGAGTGGTTTGCGAATGCGAAAGTGCGCACCCATAGCGTCTCGGCGCTTAGTGACAGCAGGCCAACCAAAAAGGAAATCAACGGCGCCGGCATCAATTTGCGCCGCCTTTCGCGAACCCGCGCCGGACGCAGACAATGCCGGTGACGGCGATTGTCACGTTGATGGCGGCCGCCGCATAGGTCAGTCCATCCAGACCGAACAGCGGAATGAGCGCATAAACCGCTGTCAGCGCGCCGACCGCGGCGCCCAGCGTGTTGATATAGTAGAGGCGTCCCGTCGAATCCCCGACATTGCCGATTCGCATCGTCAGTTCGGTCACGAGAACCGGCAGGGTCGAGCCCATGGCGAAGGTTGGCGCCATGAGGACCAGAAAGGTCGCGCCGACCATCACAGGCAATGGCTTGTTTGCGAACAGAAGTCCGCTGGCGTCGATCACGTCGAGGCTGACGAAACCGAACAGTCCGATCGTCAATTCAACGGCGGAGAAGACGAAAATGCGGTGTTGCGCGAAGCGGTCAGCGAGCCAACCGCCGAGCAATGCGCCGCCGCCGAGGCCGAGCATAAAGACGGAGACAATGACGCTGACGGAATCGAGGTCGACGCCGAACCAGCCGAACAGCGCCCTCTGCCAGGCAATTTGATAGCAGAGAGCGGCGAACCCGGATGCGAAGAAGAGCGGAGGCAGGACCGCTTCGATCAGGCCTGCCGCGCTCGCAGCGTCGGCGCTTGTCGTCGGCCGCTTCTCACTGCTCAAAATGAGTTCCATACCAAGCCTTGCAGTCGTCAGCCGTCCGCAGCCAGCCTTTTTCACACTATCCAGAACGTCCTTTTTACTCGGGTGTCGCTTACGAAAGCGTTACGGCGGGCAGTTGATGACCTTCGGGACTAAGTCATTTCAGGCCGGCGTCGTCGAAATGGTTCAGTTGCCTCGACGGTGGGGCAGACGACAATTCTTGTGAGTCAAGGTCTGCATGAACCTCGCCCGAATCCCTGAGGCGGCTTCGTGATGTCAATGCGTGTCGGCTTCGAGCTAATTCCGATAGATGGCGACAGTGCTCGGCAACGACCGGAAATAGCGCAGCCCTGCCGTCGCGTCTCGGTCCGTTGTCCGTCCCGAACCAGACTTTCGCCCTGTGATCGCAAGCCGCCGGAGCCTGTCATCGCCCGACAGCGCCGGCCGCGGGATTTCGCCCTCGCCTCTGGCCAATTTTCCCCCGCCGCCCCATATTGCGACAATGGCGAAAAAACCGACTTCCCGGGCGAAGGCGTCCAAGCCCGACGTCAAGCCGCTTGACGAGCATCTGGCCGCTTTGCTCAATCCCGCTTTGATCGGCAGGGGCATGGAAGAGGCCGCCTCGCCCTATATTGCCGAGCCGCTGAGCGCCGAGGAGGCCGCCCGCTATGGGCTCGGGCAGGAGCCGGACATCGTGCGCGAAAGGCCGAAGCGCCGCGCGCCGGCCAGGGAAAGTTTCCAGACCGCCTCGGGCGCCACCGCCAGCGTGCTTGAAGACCTGCTGGAAAAGGGCGACCCCAATCTGCGCGACAAAAAGCCCTGGGTTCCCCACCGGCCCGAGCGGCCCGAAAAATCCGAGGGCGGCGTTCAATTCGAACTGGTGTCGGAATATCAGCCGCAGGGCGACCAGCCGCGCGCCATTGACGAGCTGGTGGCGGGCCTCAAGGCGCAGGAGCGCGATCAGGTGCTGCTCGGCGTCACCGGCTCCGGCAAGACCTTCACCATGGCCCAGGTCATCGCGCGCTCGCAGCGCCCGGCCCTGATCCTCGCGCCCAACAAGACCCTCGCCGCCCAGCTTTACGGCGAGTTCAAGAGCTTTTTCCCGCATAATGCGGTCGAATATTTCGTGTCCTATTACGATTATTACCAGCCGGAAGCCTATGTCCCGCGCACGGACACCTATATCGAGAAGGAAAGCTCGATCAACGAGCAGATCGACCGGATGCGCCATTCCGCCACCCGCGCTCTGCTCGAACGCGACGATGTGGTGATCGTCGCCTCGGTGTCCTGCATCTATGGTATCGGCTCGGTCGAGACCTATACCGCCATGACCTTCTCGGTGAAGCTCGGCGAAAAGCTCGACCAGCGGCAATTGCTGCAGGATCTGGTCGCCCTGCAATACAAGCGGACGCCGGACTTCTCGCGCGGCGCCTTTCGCGTGCGCGGCGATACGGTCGAAGTCTTCCCTGCGCATTATGAAGACCGCGCCTGGCGTCTTTCCTTCTTCGGCGACGAGGTCGAAAGCATCGCCGAATTCGACCCGCTGACCGGCAAGAAGACGCAGGATCTCGAACTGGTCAAATTCTACGCCAATTCGCACTATGTCACGCCGCGCCCGACCTTGTTGCAAGCGGCGGACGCCATCAAGGCGGAGCTGCGCCAGCGGCTCGAGGAGTTGAACGCCTCTGGCCGCCTGCTCGAAGCGCAAAGGCTCGAACAGCGCGTGATCTTCGATCTCGAAATGCTGCAGGCGACCGGCTCCTGCGCCGGCATCGAAAACTATTCGCGCTATCTCACCGGCCGCCGCCCGGGCGAGCCGCCGCCGACCCTGTTCGAATATCTGCCCGACAACGCCCTCGTTTTCACCGACGAAAGCCATGTCACCATTCCGCAGATCGGCGGCATGTATCGCGGCGACTTTCGGCGCAAGGCGACGCTGGCCGAATATGGCTTCCGCCTGCCCTCCTGCATGGACAACCGGCCGCTCCGCTTCGAGGAATGGGATGCGATGCGGCCGCAATCGGTCCATGTCTCGGCGACGCCGGGCGATTGGGAAATGGAGCAGACCGGGGGCGTGTTCGTCGAACAGGTGATCCGCCCGACCGGCTTGATCGACCCGCCGGTCGAGGTGCGCTCCGCCCGCAGCCAGGTCGACGACCTGCTCGGCGAGGTGCGCGAGACCAGCGCGCGCGGCTATCGCACCCTTGTCACGGTGCTGACAAAACGGATGGCCGAAGACCTGACCGAATATCTGCACGAGAATGGCGTGCGCGTGCGCTACATGCATTCCGACATCGACACGATCGAGCGCATCGAGATCATCCGCGACCTGCGCCTCGGGGCCTTCGACGTGTTGGTCGGCATCAACCTTTTGCGCGAAGGCCTCGACATTCCCGAATGCGCGCTTGTCGCCATTCTCGACGCCGACAAGGAAGGTTTTCTGCGCAGCGAGCGGTCGCTGGTGCAGACCATCGGCCGCGCCGCGCGCAATGTGGACGGCAAGGTCATCCTCTATGCGGACACCATCACCGGCTCGATGGACCGCGCCATGTCGGAGACCAAGCGCCGCCGTGAAAAGCAGCTCGCCTGGAACGAGGAACACAATATCACCCCGGCGACCATCAAGCGCGGCGTCGCCGATATTCTCGGCTCGGTCTATGAGCAGGATCACGTCAGCGTCGACATTGGTCTCGCCGCGCCGGCGATCGGCCATAATTTCGAGGCGACCATCGCCGATCTGGAAAAGAAGATGCGCGCGGCGGCGTCCGATCTCGATTTCGAAACCGCCGCCCGGCTGCGCGACGAGATCAAGCGGTTGCAGGCGGTGGAACTGACCGTCTCCGACGATCCGCTCGCCCGCCAGAGCGACGTCGACGCCGAAGGCGGCGCCTATCAGGGCGCGCGGAAATATGGCGCCGCCGCCAATCTGCCGCCCTCCCGCATCCGCAAGCCGACGGACGACGACATGGGGCCGCACAATCTCGGCGGCGGCGAGGCGCGGCCCAAGGCGACAGCGCGGCCTTCCGGCTCTTGGCGCCACAAAGGCAAGCAGCGATAATCCCGGAAAAACAAGTTCCGGGAGGGGCGCATGTTTGGCTTGATGCAGCGGCGCGAGTTGCTGATTTCCTCGATTCTCGTGCATGCCGCGCGCCATCACAGCGAGGCTGAAATCGTGTCGCGCCGCGACGACGGTCGCGTCGAACGCACGACTTATGCGGCGCTCGAACGGCGCGCGCGCCGCCTGATGGGCGTGTTGCGCGATCTCGGCGTGCGGCCCGGCGACCGCGTCGCCACGCTGGCCATGAACAGCGACCGCCATCTCGAACTTTATTACGCCATTTCGGGCATGGGCGCGGTCTGCAACACGATCAACCCGCGCCTCTCGCCCGACGACATCGCCCATATCGTTAACCACGCCGAAGACCATGTGGTTTTCGTCGATGCGTGTTTCGCCCCGCTCATCGCGGCGGTGGCGCCGAAAACGACGGAGACCGTGCGCGCGGTCGTGGCGCTGGCGCAAGCCGATGAAATGGCGCGACTCGGCCCGGCGATGAACCTGCCGCCCAATGTGACGCTCCATTGTTACGAGGCCCTGCTCGCAACGGCGCGCGACGAGCCGGACTGGCCGGTCTTCGACGAGAATATGGCTTCGGGCCTGTGCTACACGTCGGGAACCACCGGGCGTCCGAAGGGCGTGCTTTATTCGCACCGTTCGTCGCTGCTTCACGCCTTCGCAACCGTCGCGCCCGATGCAGTGGGCCTGCGCGCCACGACGCGGGTCCTGCCCGTCGTGCCGATGTTTCACGTCAACGCGTGGGGCCTGCCCTATGCCGCGCCCATGGCCGGCGCGTCGCTCATCATGCCCGGACGCCATCTCGATCCGGTTTCCCTGCTCGCCCTGATGGACGGCGAAAATGTCGATCTCGCCGTCGGCGTGCCCACCGTCTGGATGTCGCTGGTCAATCACATGCGCCAGACCGGCTCGCGTTTCAAAACCCTGAAGCGCGTCATGTCGGGCGGCGCCGCTCTGCCGCATTCGCTGATCGTCGAATTCGCCGGCCTCGGCGTCGAGGCGGCGCAAGGCTGGGGCATGACCGAAACCAGCCCGGTCGTCACCTATAATGCCGCGAAACCCGCCGTCGCCCGGCTCGACGGCGAGGCGCTTTACGACCATGCGGCCAAACAGGGCCGCGTCCTGTTCGGCGCCGACATCCGCACAATCGGCCCCGACGGCGTGGAGACCGCGCGCGACGGCAAGAGCCAGGGCGACGTCTCGTGCCGGGGCCATTGGATCGCCAGCGGCTATTTCCGCATGCCGGAGACCGAGATCCCGGCCGACGCCTGGTTTCCCACCGGCGATGTAGGGGTGATCGACGAAAACGGC